>CAMCYD010000129.1 GCA_945883785.1 Helicobacter pylori PMSS1 | reverse complement strand
AGATTGGGAACAACTGCACAAAACTATGATGCAAAAGTTGTTGACAAATATATTGATAATATAGTTATGGGGAAGCTTGGAACTGTAAAAACTGAAGTTGAAAGTAATGTTCTGGATTTGCAAACAAATATTGCAAATGTGATGGCACTTGTGAATACTTCAAATCCTACCACAAGCCTAAATACAATCAAAACTCAATATGAAACTGAAGCAATAGTGGAGCTTACAAAAAGTTTAGGGACTACTATAAACGACTTGACAACATCTACAACAATTGAACAAAATACAAAATACAAAAAAACTTATCTTGGTGGTACTGATATTAAAAACTTTACCATTAAAGATTCTCAAAATAAATCTTGCACTTTATATACTTTGGACACTACAAATGTTTTTAATCAGTACAGTTCGTATGCTTATATGATAAGTGGAAGTGACTACGAATCAACCAAATACACTTTAAATACAAATGCAACAGGAAATGTGGCTTTTTCATTAGCTTGGATGTATTACACAACTAATGGTTCCCATTTGGATTTTTTTGTAAATTGTAAGTAGAATACAAGTATCAAAACTAGCGAGGAATAACCGTATGAAAGATACAAAATCTATCCAACTTCTCACACTTTTAAAAGAGCTTCTTGGTGGGAAGCAAGTTTGTTTAAAAAACTATGCGATAGCTTATGAAATATCACTTCGTACTGCACAAAGACAAATAAAAGATTTGATCGAAATTTTTGAAGAAAACATTATCAAAAACGGGGACTGCTATAGTTTTGTGAGTTCAAATACGATAGAAAAGAATATTCTTTCGTATGACAAAGAGGATCTTTCAAGAGTTGTCGATTTATTCTCTTTGGTGGATTTTGATTTTACGAAGTCATTTGATGAAGATACTTCAAAAATCTTAGCTAAACTTCAAAAAAATTATGCGATTTGTTACTCTATCAAACAACATCCATTTGAGTCTTTTTTTAATAATAAATATCTAAAAGATATAAAACGAGCTATAAAAAACCATCAATATGCCGATATTATTTACAATAATGGGGAAAAGTTTGTATTTAAAGAGTGCAAACTTCTCAAAATTATTTTTAGTGAAGGAAATTTTTATGTTGCGACTTTGAGTGATGATGAGAGTATCAATAATGGCTTTAAGTTTTTAAGACTGAGTTTCATAGAGAGTGTATTGTTGCAGAGTAAAACTTTTCATAAAGATATCAAAGCAGAATTTTTCCTCAAAGATTTTCAAACTATTTTTAGCAACTATGATGTGAAACCCTATGAAGTGATAGTCGAGGTTGATGGGAGTGTGGAGCGATTTTTTAAACAAAAGAAATTTTTAGCATCACAAAAAATCATCCAAAATGATGATAAACTTCTTTTGTCTTTTCAAGTTACAAACGATATGGAAATACTACCACTTATAAAAAAATGGCTTCCAAATCTCAAAATAATTTCGCCTGAAACTACAAAAACAAAACTACAAAATCAACTAAAAACTTATTTAAACGACAATTTCTGACATATTTATTTTATATAATTCTTCTGTGGAAACACAAAGGACGGGCAACAAAATAAGACTTTCCAAGATAAAAATGAGAGTTGTGCAGGAGAGTTATTTTTCCTGACCAATTTTTAGGTTTGTGGTAGAGTTTTGATTTTGTTGCAATAAAGAACTGCTAATTCTCCCGTGCTTGTTGACTGACACTTAAACTAATCTACTCTACTCCTGCTACAGTTAATGTAGTGGGAGGACTAAAACTAAAATTATCAATACTGGTCGTACGATTTTCATCTCAAACTTTTCCAGCTAGCATCTCAAAAAGTGCAATCAATTTACATTCAATCCGTTTAGCTGATTTCAGATATATGTCTAATGAAGAATTAAATTACCTAAAAAGAAATAACCCATAAAAAAAGGAAAAATATATGATTAAGAGAAATATTCCAATTCTTATGTCGCTACAAAAGTTGATAGATATGAGAACAAAAACAGTAGCCTCTAAAAAAGGTAAAGGTAGCTTTAAAAGGAAAGTAAAACACCGTAAAAGAAGCCAAAATGACTGAGTTTATTGAGATAGTCGTAAATTTTCTAGGTATCTATTTTCTTTTTTGTTGTTTGTTTTGGTTTATCATTAGAAATGACACTGATATTAAAAATCAACCATTTGCGATTAAAAGAAATATGTTTTTAAAGATGCCTATTTACTTTTTAAATGATGTGTTGCAGTTGGTAATTAGAAAAAAGTAAATAGTCATATTGATTTAAATATTAATTTGTAATGTGTTAGAATCACTTAATAAAATCAAAAGAGAATAATATGAGAGCAACAAAAGAAAATATTTTGCAATACTTAGAAGAGATAAAAAAAGAATTTGCAAATGAAGGTATTACAACTTTTGCATTGTTTGGAAGCTATGCAAAAAATACCCAAACGGTGTATAGTGATATTGATATTGCTATTGCAAAAGATAAATCTTTTTTGGTTCAAAATTCATCTTATGCTTATTTTGATATTGTCGCAAAACTAAAAGAAAAAATAGGAAAAAATTTTCATAAAAATATTGATATATTTGATCTTGATTGTGTTAGTCCGCTTAAAAAATCTATTCAAAGTGAGCTTATTTATGTTTAGTCAAAAATCAATCGAGCGAGTAAATATTATTGTTAAAAAAATAGATTTTATTAATGCAATAGTTTGTGAAAACAATTCTATTTCAAAAGCACTTGAAGATGAACAAAATTCAAGAGCATCTATTCTTATGCATTTGACTAGCATATCTGAACAGTTTGATAAACTCCTACATAATGGTGAATTAGAGATATTGGGCTATTTTGAAAAGCAAGATATTAAAGGAAGTTATGAGCTTCGAAACTTTATTGCTCATGATTATGAAGGCGTTGATTTGTATATTGTCGAAGATGTAATAAATCAAAGACTTCCAATAATCAAACAATCATCTATTAAAATCCTAGAAATCAATCAAACAAATAGCCAAAAAACTAATCAAACAAATTTTTAAATTCTTTTTAATATTGTAAAATTCACCGAAAAACTGTATTCGTTCACTACCTTTATACTGTCAATATTGAAATGTCCAGTTTCACCACATTATGGCTACTAATTTCAAGCAAATTGTAATTATGTTTTTGATATTATGTTTTAAACATAAAGCAATATGGAGCAAAATATGAAGAATCCTTTTTACTATGGTGGAGCAGTTGGCAATAATCATTTTTGCAATCGAGTTGATGAGATTAAAGAATTAAAAAGTGATATTGATGCTGGATTGAATATTTTGATTTATGCCCCAAGAAGATTTGGTAAAACTTCTTTTGTTTTGAAGACAATGGATGAACTCAAAGATGAAAAAATAAAATATGTTTTTCTAGATTTGATGTATCTTTCAACACAAGATGACTTCATCAATAAATATTTTAATGTCTTAGCAAAAAGTTTAGAAGAACCAACAGATAAAATTATAAATTTTTTTAAAAGTGTTTTGAATATCAGACCAAATATTAATGTGAATTTTGATTCACTTGGAAGTCCAAGTTTTTCATTGGCATTGAATAATGAAGATAGAACAAAAGCTTTAGAAGATGTTTTAAATATTCCATTAGCATTTACAAAAGATGGACAAAAAATTGTTGTGATATTTGATGAGTTTCAAGAGATTGCAAATCTTGATCTTGAAGCAAAAATGAGAAGCGTTATCCAGCATCACAGTGATAAGGTTTCTTATATTTTTATGGGGAGCAAAAAGAGTTTACTTCATGAGATGTTCTTAAATAAAAATAGACCCTTTTATAAATCAGTAAAACATTTTAAAATCAAAGAGATACACAAAATTTCTTGGAGTGAATTTATTGTTTCAAAATTCCAAGCTACTAATAAACAAATAGATTTTATTTACATCGATAAAATTTTTGAGTTCACAAAAGGATTTCCATATTACACCCAACAATTTGCCTATGAACTTTGGAACCAGTGCGACTCAAAAGTTGATGATGATATTTTCAAGAACACTTTAAAAATTATTATTGAAAGAGAGGAAGATCTTTTTGCAATGGAGTGGGATAACCTTACACCAAATCAGAAAAAAGGATTAAGAATAATTCTTGAAAAAAATGGCAAGTCACTTTATGATGAACAGTATCTTGCAAAATACCAAATTAAATCTGGTTCATTTCAAACAGCACTCTCTGGACTTATGCAAAAAGATATTATAGATAAAAATAGTGAAGGGTACTATTTTGCTGATCCATTGTTTGAGTTTTGGATTGACAGGTAATATAAGAAAGAAAATTCTATCAAAAACGGTGGTATATGAGAACAAATTTCACCATTTTCTATCTTCCCTAAAATAGCACGTCCAACTTTCTCAAAAACTATTCTCAAAAACTATTCTCAAAACCGTTTCTTAATCGAGTGTAGTTTTTATGAGTTTTGAGAAATATATTTCTTGATTTTAGAGTTGAAGTTTTAAGTGATGATATAATTGATTCGTTTCAACCTATCTAAATAGCTTGAGATATAATAAATTTTAGCACTATCGCTCAAAAATGATCTATTAGTTAACTCTATTACTTTAGGAGTAACCTCATTTATTTGAGTAAAGATTTTTTGAAATCTTAGCTCGCTTATCCCCAAATATTTTGAAAATTGATAAAAATCATTGTAGGTGTAATACCCGACAGCCTCAAAAGTTTTTGTATAGTCATCTAGTAACTCTAATGCCATATCACCATAAGTTTCATTGATATGGTATCTCGTATTTAAGATATCATAATTGGGACTTAGTCTATAGTCAATAGTGTTAGGTTCACTATGAAGCGAAAAGTTTTTAAGATGTGCATCACCATTAGAAATCAGATAATTTAATACTATCCTTTTGAAAAAATCTTCCAATGCTACAATAGAAGCTGGAACTTTGAGTTTAATGGCATTCACACAATCAAGATAAGTTTTAGCATCATATTTATAATTCGCTCCATCTTTTGCACTATTTGTATCTAAAACTGATGCAAAATCCTCTTGGTCATATTTCAATCCATCAGGTGTATAGTCAAACCTTTTAGTGATATATGCCATCTCCCCATCACTAAAACTAATGAGTGCACAGAGTGCTGTATTGATTTTAAAGATATTTTTTGAGATTAGCATTGAGAGGTGTTCATTAAATACTACATCATCTTGATTTTTGATTTGATGGGAAGTTGGTATGGGTTTAAGTATATATTTTCCATTTGTTGCTGTTGTTATAAGTTTCTTATCTTCAAATTTGAGTGATATTTTATCTTGTACTCCTGAGATTGACATCCTTGGTGCTAATGCTCTTCTTTGTATATAAAATTCATTTTTATCAAATGCAAGTGGTTTTGGTGTGATTCCATCAAATACCTCTTTGATACACTTTGCACAATACCCACCTTTTAGTTTTTTATCTTCTAAGCATCCTAAACAAATTTTCATTATTCATTTACCTCTTTTATAGTCACTGCACCTATGGTATTTTCATTTGTGGTTTTAAGAAGTCTACTAAAGTCATCGCTTCTATCAAGTCGTAAAGTTTGACATTGGATATCTTTGATTTCACCTTCAGCTAACATATTAGAAAAAAATGAAAATAGATAAGATGAACGAAATGGCTCACTTTGTAGCCTTAGATTTACACTAATAGCTTTGGCATTATCCCTTTGTAAATAACTTTCATCATAGACAAATGTATATTCTTTATTATCTTCATAACTAAGGGTTCCAACAAAAATATCGTTTCTAAAAACTTTCCCTTGTTGCATTAGTTACCCTTCTCTTTTAGAATTGTTGTTAGTTCAAGTCCTAGTGGAAGAAGTAATTTTTCAATCGTTTTTAAAGTGGGATTTGATTTTCCATTTTCTATATTTGAAATAGTCGATACAGTCACTCCACTATAATCACTCAAATCAATAAGTTCAAGATTCAATTTTTTTCTTCTATTAAAAATTTGTTTCCCTATATCTTTCACTAGCATAGTAAAATCATTCCTTTTATTTATAGTATATTGTAAATATTAGGAATATTACACAATTAAATATTATTTATAGCTTTAGATTTATAATATATGATAAATATAACTTTAATAAAGTAATTTTTAATGAAATACTTTAAATCTTCTTTCCAAATAGTTAAAATATAACTGATGTTACGATAACCCAATCTTCACACAATTTCCAATAATGTTACTTTTTACCCAGCCATCAACTCCTTCACTTTCTCATATGAAGCCCTAAGTGCTTCGATGTATATTTTTTCTTTGATAGCAAAGTGATTCATTTTGTGGTT
>CAMCYD010000128.1 GCA_945883785.1 Helicobacter pylori PMSS1 | reverse complement strand
TTTACCTTTTATTTATTTGATTTGTTGTTTAAAATTCTATTGAGAACATTTTCGTAAGCTAATTTTAGCCCACCTTTCCCTTGTCTAAATCTATCTTTATCCAAAGATTCACCAGATTCTGTATCCCAAAATCTACAGTTATCAGGACTTATTTCATCAATTAAAATAATAGTTCCGTTTTTGTCTCTTCCAAATTCTAATTTAAAATCTACAAGTTTCAAACCTTTTTCAAAAAAATATGGTTTGAGAATATCATTTATTTTTCTTGCCATTCTTCTTATTTCATACAACTCATCTTCATTTTTTACAAGGTTGAGGATAAGACAATGTTGGTCATTTAATTTTGGGTCACCTAAAGCATCATTTTTATAATCAAATTCCACAAGGGTAAATGGTAAAACTGTCCCATTTTCAATTCCTAGATTTTTAGAGAGACTCCCTGTTGCTATATTTCGAACAATCACTTCAATCAATATCACTTCACATGCTTTATGTAACATATGATTATCATCAAGCATCTCTACAAAGTGAGTTTGTAGACCTTTTTCATTTAAAAGTTTAAAAAGTTCTGTTGAAATTTTATTATTTAAAGCACCTTTTCCCTCTTCACTTGATTTTAATCCACCGTTAAATGCAGTCAAATCATCCTTAAACTCTGAAATTAAAAGATTTTCATCACTCGTTTTCCAAATTTTTTTCGCTTTTCCTTCATATAGTAACTCTGTTTTTTCCATTGTATCCCTCCAGTTGGTATTTATTATTTTCCGAGTAAAATTAAAGATTTTAGGATATCCATTGCAGATTTAAGCTGGTTATCTTTCTCTAAATCATCATCACTAATAGTTATTTTCTTCCCATCCAAAAAAGATTCATCTTCACTTGATTCTTTTTGCTCGATGGTTTCGTTGGAATCTATTTTTTTAAGCTCAAGTTCCAAATGTTTTTTTAAATCTTTCTCTTTTAGAGAAAATTTATCACTTTCTGATGCCGTTATTTTTCCAAAAGCAACTTTAATATCTGGCTTAACTCCGATAGCTTGAATGGTTCTTCCACTTGGAAGATAGTATTTTGCTATTGTAAGTTTGATGGCTTCACTTTTATCGGGCGTTATTGGCATAAGCATCTGAACAGAACCTTTTCCAAAAGTATCTTCCCCTACAATAACAGCTCTTTTAAAATCTTGCAATGCGCCACTTACAATTTCACTCGCACTCGCACTTCCACCATTTACAAGAACAATCATAGGAACAGTTGTAATAGTCCCTTTTTTTGTAGCACTAAATGAACTATCTTCAGATTTTGTTTTTCCTTTTTGAGAAACAATAATACCCTCATCAACAAACAAATCTACAGTTTTAATAGATTGCTCCAAAGAACCACCTGGATTATTTCGCAAATCTAAAACAATCCCTTTTGTTTCTTTTTTTCGTTCTAGAATTGCTTTCGATAGAAGCTCGGCTACATTATTATCAAACTGTGCGATTCTTAAATATAAAATATTATTATTATAAGTTTTTGAATTTACTGATTTTACTTGTATCATGGCTCTTACAATATGAATACCAATTGGATTAGGTTCGTTTTTTCGCACTATCGTTATATCTATTGCTGTTCCAATTTCCCCTCGCATCAAAGTAACAGCTTCATCTATTGTCATTTTAAGAGTAGATTTTCCAGCAATTTTTAAAATAATATCTCCAGCTTTCACTCCAGCTTTTTGTGCAGGAGTATCGTCTATCGGTGCAATTATCGTTAAAGCACCATCTCTCATACCAATAACAATACCAAGTCCACCAAATTCACCGTCCATACTTATTTGCATATTTTTATAAGATTCTTTATTCATGTATGCACTATGAGCATCTAACTCACTCATAAGTCCAGAAATTGCTTTATCTATTATTTCATCAAGCTTAACATCATCTACATAATAATTTTCAACAGCGGATATGGCGGTTTGCAATTTTGTAAAAGATTCTAATCTCGTGGGTTCTTTTTTGTTTTCAGTAGTTTTTGCAGTAGAAGTTGCGGTTGATTTTTCATCAAGTCCAAACATGAAACCAAACACTATGAAGAGCGTTAAAAATATAATTCTATCCATTTTCACTTGTAACCTTTGTCTCTTTTTTAAGAGTGGGATTTTAGCAAAAATAGTATAAAAGTAATATTTTATAAACATTGTAGTAAAATCACTACCCTAAAATTAGAGCCACTTGCAAATTCAAAGATTTTGAGTATGAATAGTAGCAATTATTAGATTTTCACTTTAAAAATCACTTTTTGCTCCTTCGCAAATGGTTATTTTTAAAGTAAAAAGATGATGATTGAAATTGTTTATAATCATTTGTTTGAATTTGTAAGTGGCTCATTAGATTAAATTAAACAAGCAAGGTATTACAATGAGTTTAAAAGAAAATGTATCATTCATAAAAGATGAAATTTCGACACAAGAGCAATTTTTTGAAAGCTTTTTCAAAATTGAGAAATTTTATAAAAAATACAAAAAAATTATATTAGCATCGCTAGTATTAGCAATCTTAGCCCTTTTAATTACAGCAATTACTGGATTTTTAAATGAAAAAGACACAGAAGTTGCGAATGAAGCATATTCGAAAGTTTTGCTCAATAATAGCGACCAAACAAGTCTGAATGAGCTCAAATCAGCAAATGAAGCACTTTACAATATCGTCCTTTTTCAGATTTCAAAAGATAAAACAACCGCTTCAAATATAGCATTTCTGGAAGATATCGCTTTATACAATAGTGCCGTTGCAAAAAGTGATATTGTTGCTTTGGACGGTATGATTATGAAGCAAGATTTTTTACTAAAAGACTTTGCAGTTCTTAGCAAAACACTTATATTTATAGATAAAAAAGAGTACAAAAAAGCTAAAGAAACTATATCTAGAATTGATGAAAAAAGCCGAGTTTTACCATTGTCAAATATGATTAAACATTTTTTATTGACAAAGTAACTAGTAATTTATGAAATATTCAATTTTATTTATCTTCACGCTTTTTTTATTCCAAGGCTGTTCGAGTAAACAATATTATGCTCCTGAAGAAAGTAGCATCTTTGGAATTAAGAAAGAGATTATCACGACTCCTTCTTATATTGGTACTTTGAATGCAAATGGTGCAACCACTAAAGACAGTAGAATTATTAACAATTTTGGTATATCCGAATTTAAACTTCAAGATGGATATGAATTTGTAAATAATACGGAAAAAGGAATTATTTCAGCGGATAAAAAAGGGAATATTTTCATAAGTGACGAAAATATTACTCTCAATTTTAGAGCAAATGTTATTGCTGCAACTTCGAAAGAAAACCTTCTAGCGATAGTATTTAGTGATAATTCGTATGGTGTCTATGACTTGGCTGAGAAGAAATTTAAAATAAAAGAGTATTTAGAGAGTTCTTATATGAATGATACAAGGATAGCTTCTCCTGTGATTTTAAATAAAATAATACTCATCCCAACACTTGATGGTAAAATAGTGATAGTGGATATTGAAAGTTTCAAAGTTTCACGAACATTGCTCATAGATTCACAAAATGATATTAAAAATATTATTCTTTTAAAAACAGTAGGAGATACGCTTATTGCGGCAACTGGAAATAAAATAGTCTCACTTAACAAAGGAAAATATACTTCGAAAGAGTTGATTATCCAAAATTACCTAGTGAATGATGACTTTATTTATCTTGCTTTACTTGATGGAACTGTAATAAAACTCGATTTTGATTTGAATATCATAAATAGCAAAAAATTCAAATTTGCAAAAAATCATGCGATTGCACTTGATAAAGAAAAAAATATTTATCTTATCGAATCGCAAGGCTATATCATAAAACTAGCAAACGATTTCAAAACATCAGAAGTGTATAATCTTCCATTTTATGATGATGAAAAAGTTTTTGTAAGCGAAGATAAAATATATTTTGAGAATAAACTGCTCA
The DNA here is from genome assembly GCA_945883785.1 of Helicobacter pylori PMSS1. GTDB lineage: Bacteria > Campylobacterota > Campylobacteria > Campylobacterales > Arcobacteraceae > CAIJNA01. Next base: position 2,441 of record CAMCYD010000128.1, on the reverse strand, counting down.
AACTAGACTAGATGAAGCGAGTTACAGAATTTTTAGCAACCAAAGGGTTTTTATTTAGTGACTTGAAAGCTATCAAAACAAGTCAGCTAGGCAGCCGAAAAAAAATAGAGATTTACAGTGGTTGTGATATCAAAAAGCACTTTATTAGTATTTTTGTTGTTGAGCAAAAAGCTAGATTTGTTGTAAAGAATGGAAAAGAATTAGGACTTTTGAGGGACAAATTGAAGTTGGTTGAAGAACACAATTTCAAATTCAATCTTCTTCTTATCAAAGGTGAAATTTGTAGCAAATCTATCAAAGAATTGGAAAATGATAATTGGAAAATTTACAATGATTTTATGTGATATTGGAAATAGTACCTTTCATTTTCTGGTTGGAGAAAATGAGTTTAAAGTTGGTGTTGATGAAGATTTAAATCAAGTTTTGAGTAAGGATTGTTTCAACAGCATTGATGAGATACTTTATTTTATAAGTGTAAATGAAAAAGCAACGATTGTTTTGCAAAATAAATTCCAAAATAGCATTGATTTAAAAAATAAAGTGAAACTTGACACTACCTATACATCAACACTGGGTATTGATAGAATAGTCGCTTGTAAGTTCTTTGATGATGGGATTATTGTTGATTTTGGAAGTGCTATCACAGTTGATGTGATGGAAAACAAAAAACATTTAGGTGGATTTATACTGCCAGGAATTGATGGGTTAAAAAAGCTATACCCTCAAATATCTTCAAAACTTTCATTTGAATTTGAAACTAATATCGATTTTGATAGACTTCCACACAACACAAATGAGGCGATTAGTTTTGCAATTTTCAAAATGATACTAGCTTCGATTGAAGATACACAGAAAAAATACAATAAAAATCTTATCATTACAGGGGAAACAGCAAAAATATTTTTGCCCTATTTGAATAATTATGAATTTCAAGAGAGGCTCATTTTTGAAAGTATGAAACAGATAGTTCATTCTTTTGATATGAAAAATTACGAGGAGAAAAGATGATAACAATAGCACTTCCAAAAGGGAGAATCGCAGAGCAAACATTGGAAAAGTTTGAAAAAGCTTTTGGTGAAAAATTTGAATTTGAAGATAGAAAACTGATATTGAAAAAAGCTGGATTTACTTTTTTAAATGTGAGAAATCAAGATGTTCCAACTTATGTTATGTATGGAAGTGCTGATTTAGGTGTTGTGGGACTAGATGTACTTGAAGAGAAAGAGTATGACCTTATAAAGTTACTTGATTTAGAGATTGGGAAATGCAGAGTTGCCATTGGACTCAAAGCTGGGGATAGCATAGATTGGAACCGTTCATCTATTAAAGTAGCGACAAAACATACAACTATCGCTAAGAAGTTTTTTGAGAGTAAAGCTATGGCGGTTGAACTTGTAAAACTGTACGGTTCTATTGAACTTGCACCGCTTGTTGGTTTGAGCGATTGTATTGTGGATATTGTTGAAACAGGTGAAACTATGAAACAAAATGGACTTGTGGTTGGTGATACTATTATGGAAACATCGGCACATTTAATAGCAAATAAAAATTCATTTTATAGTAAAAAAAGTGCGATACTTGATCTAAAGGAAAAACTTGAACGGACTTAATTTATACTCAAAAATTGAAAAAGATCTTGATTTTCAAGCTGAAGTGGAAGAGCTCTATGATGCTTTTTTAAAAATCTGTGAAGAGTTAGCGGTCAAAAAAGTCATAGATATCGGTTGTGGACAAGGGAATTTTTTACTTTCACTAGAAGCAAGTGGGATGGAAGCTTTTGGGACAGATTTGAGTAGCGAACAGATTAAAGTTTGTAAAGAAAAAGAGCTGAATGTCGCTTGTATTGATATAGCTGATGTTAAAGAGACTTTTGATTGTGCTACAGCTATTTTTGATGTTTTGAACTATATGGATAAGCAAAGTTTAGAAAAGTTTGTCAAAGATACCTATAATCTCTTGAGCGTTGGGGGATATTTTATCTTTGATGTGAATACCCTTTATGGATTTGAAGAGGTTGCACAAGGGAGTTTAAATATCAATTTAGAGGGTAAGTTTATCGCTATTGATGCTTTTTTTGAAGATAAAAAACTCACCACAAATATAGTGCTATTTTCAAAAAAAGGGGATGAAACCTACACAAAAGAGGAAGATTTTATCACTCAATATTATCATGAAAAGAATGCGATTAAAAAACTTTTAACAAAAAGTGGATTTGAGATAAAACAGATTATAAACTTTCATCTTCATAGCGACGATAAAGCAGATAAACTTATTTTCATTTGCCAAAAGTAGATAAGTGCCTCCAACTAATTATCCTCTAAAAACAGTTTAAGCTAAAGCACCATTGCATCGTTGGAATTTCTTGACTTACTACCGTAAGTCTGCGAACTTCCGCCTTGCACTGGCACTTCATCTTAAACTCTTTTTTGTAGAGTTTAATT
>CAMCYD010000127.1 GCA_945883785.1 Helicobacter pylori PMSS1 | reverse complement strand
AAAAACTTTAAAACTCTCATCTCCAATAGTGACAGTCACATCATCAAGCCCCAAAAAGTCAATTTTATTTTTGAATGCAATGTGAAGTGATGGTTTGTTTGTATTGTATTTGTAGGATTTTAATTTTTCACTTCCAAAAAGTTCACAACTTGCTATGAGGGTATGAAGATATTCCCCAATAAACTCTTTTGCAATAATTTCATCTATAATAAACATCCCATCATCTTCACTGAAATTTCCCTCTTTGTGTTTTCTTTTGATAGTTCCTAGATTTTTGTAAATCTCTCCGTATGTTTCAAAAACTTGGGAAAAGTCACACTCATAAATATCAAGTTGTTTTTCTATTTCATTTAAAAGCACTATTTTTGAGATATTGAAATTATTAAAAAATTCAGGACTCAATTTCCCAATAGTAGCACTTGAAATAAGAATAAGTTCATTGTCACTACTAATTGACTCAAAGATAACTGCTGGTTTAATTACTTTTTTATCTTCTTTTTGCACCGTAACAAAATCTTCATATTCTATATCGATGTTTTCAAAGTGGGTCACAAAAATAGTCAAAAACTCCTCTAATTTCTCCTCTTTGAACTGTGTATCAAAATTATTTAGTTTATTGAAATAATCTCCAATATCATCTATAGTAATAATCTCATTTTTTTTCAAAATATATCTAGAGTTTATAAAAATAAAATCATCATCTCCATCTATCACAGGGATTGACATGCAACCACTATCTTTTTTAATAATTTGAAGTGTGAGTCTTTTGGGATGTTTTTCAAATGTAATTGGATTGTTTTTAGTGTCAACTATCTTATCACTGTGCTTAAGTAGTTCAAGTATTTTTGGAAATTTATACAAATAGAGTTGCTCACCACCCTCTTCCCAACTAATATTTTGAAAATTTTCTTGTTTACAATTATCAAGAAGTTGTAAAATCTCTCTATCAATTCCATTATAAACACGATAGTCTATATCATTTAGAGGTTTTAATTTATTATCACAAACCTCTATAAATGACCCATTTGTATCAAAAGAAAGTAGATATTTAAAATTACTTTTCTCTTTTGCTCTTGTTAAAAAACTTTGTTGTTGTTTGAATATTTCTAGCACTTTTCTTTCTCTTCTTTTTAGTTCTATAATTGTAATGTTAAGATTGTATCAAATTTCAACTATAGAACAAGAAGTTATTATTTGACTGCACAATATCCTTTATGAAGTTTCCTTTTTCGTTCATGTTCAAAGTAATTTTTTGCATCAAAAATATCTAGAAATATCTCTATTACGGTATTAGTTGGTCTTTTATTTAAAAGTGAACCATACTCTTTTGTGACAATATATTCATCAAAAAGATTTTTCTCTAAAGAGATATTGTAATATCTCACTCTTTCTTTTACTATTCTAGTCATACGGGTAAACATAGTAGAATCCTCCTCTATAGGGTATTACAAGAAGTTAATGCGAATAATGGAGTTCATGAAATAAATAAAATTTTTTGTATTTTTAAAATAAAAGTACATTGCTAATTAACAAATTTTAAACTTATACTTTTTAGTAGTTCTTTGACTTGCAATAATTGATTGTTAACGATAATTTTATCATCTTCATTCAGTTTATTGATATTTTTTTGTTTTAATGCTCCAGTTAAAATTTGAATCATTTTCAAATTAGAAGTTTTTTTTGTCATCTCATCATCCCGTGGAGACACACTTTCTATAAAATCTTTTAATTCATCTTTTGATGGCTGTGTTTTGATAGCAAAATCAATGATTTCTTTCACTTTTTCTTCATCTAATTTGACAGATGAGATTATTTTTGCCATTGTTTGAGTGATTTTATTTTCAATTAAAGGGGTTTTAATTATATCTTTATAATTAAAAATAGCAATCTTATCAAGTAGTGTTCTTGGACTAACACCATTTAATTTTGATTGAAGTATCTCATTTACTATATAACTCAAATTTTCATCTTCGATAGTAAATTCAAATTCCCCTTTATTATGTTTAACCAATTTTGCTAAAAATAATTTTACACTATCAATAGAATCAAAATCTCCATATAGTCTAACTGTTTCTAAATCTGCATACAATTTATCATAGATATTCAAATCTACCCTATCTTGATTTTCAGAATTTCTAAGTAATCTTGCTGTTTTATCATCACAATTTATGATAACAGCTGGAATTTCTCTGTCATTATTGAGTTTAAAAGCTTCTATTCTTCTAAATCCAACAATTCTTTCATATCTCTCCCCTACTTCTCGTACAACAATTGGCTGTATCAATCCTGTACTAAGTAATCCATTTGGTATATTTATTTTAATATTATTTGCTAGTTCTTCTAATTTTACTAAATCTGCACCAATCAGTCCAGTTCTATTGTGCATCTGCTCACCATTTGAATATTGTATCTCATCAATAAGTGAAATATCAATCAAAACTATATTTGATGATTTCGATGATTCTACTTCAATTTGATTTTTGATTGTGTCTATACTTGCTATTTGTTCTTTTGCTTTTTTTTCTTGCTCTGTGATAGCTATTTCTACTGATGTTGATAAACTCTTTTTTATTTTTGCCATTTTCTGTTCTCCCCTACTTCACATTATTTATAATATATTCTTCAATATCAATTAACTCTTTTTTTTGCTTTGAAACTAGTGAGTTCTCAACATTCTTTACATAATCTATTAAAAAACATTTATAAGCTGCTGCTTCTTGTATGCTTGTTCTTTCTGGAAATTCTTTTAAAATAGTCACTTTAGTATTTGTAAAGTTTTCCATTGCACAAATAAAGTTTTTATATAATTTGAATGCATTTAATACTCTAGTTGATTCTTTTCTTACTTTTGAATACATTGTTGGCATAATCAATATTTGATTAATTGTTGTTTTGTATTTTCCAAGAAGTTCATTAGTTTTTTCAAAAAATCTTTTCATACCATTTTCATCCACAGCTCTTGTCGCAATAGGAACAAATAATAAATCCGCAATTACTAGCGCTGATTTTGTAAGGACGCCAAATAGTGGTTGCGTATCGATAACTATATAATCATAGTCATCTTTTATTTTATTTATATAGTTTCGCAAAGCAAATATTTTTTCATCATATTTCATCTCTGTTGTTTCTGCATAATCAACTAATGTATCATTAGCAGGTAAAAAATCTATGGAAAATTCTTCCATATTATCTTCAATTTTTAATGGTTTAGGTATTTTATTTTGAAATATCAATCCAATATTTGATGGATGAGTAGGGGAGATAAACATATTATCTTCTAATCCATCTATAAAAGAATTTGTTTGACTTGCTTGTGGATCAAAATCAATTAAAAGAACTTTATTCCCTTTTTTAATTCTTGCTAGACCATAACCTAATAAATTTGCACTTGTAGATTTTGCGGCACCACCTTTTTGATTTGCTACAACAATGATTTTGCATTTACTCAATTTCAACTCCTTGTTTCCGTTCCAGAACGGAAATTTTTTTTCATAAGATTTTAATTAAATGTTATTGTATCAGATTTATAATTATACTTTAATAGATTATTAATATCATTTTGTATTTTTTTGTAGTCTAATATCTTTTTAATTGTTTCCGTTCCAGAACGGACGAAGTCTAAAATGCATAAGCTAAAAAAATTAAAAATGATTTTCACAAAAGTAGGGGAGTAGGATATTCAAAATATTAATCAAACTCAATTATATTATTTTTATCTATCAAAGTCTTATTTCTAAAACTTGATGTTTTTTTCTCAAACCAAACTTTAGCAGTTCCTAATCTTCCATTTCTATTTTTTAAAATAATTATCTCTGCTTCTTCCAAATCACTTTCTAAATTATTTCCCTCTTTAGATTTGTAATAAGATTCTCTATACAATCCCAATACAATATCTGCATCCTCTTCGATATTTCCAGAATTCTTTAAATCACTCAAAATAGGGCGTTTGTTATCTCTACTCTCAACTGTTCTATTTAGCTGTTGAAGTAAAAAGATTCTAATATTATGCTCTCTTGCTATCTTCTTTAAAGTATTAGTTATATACCCAATCTCTATATCTTCTCTTGTTTTTCCAGATAATTTTATCTTTCCAGTATGATCTATAAAAATATTTTTAATCGTTTTATTTTTTCTCAATACCCTTTTAATTTTAGTTTGTAACTGATACAAAGTTATATAAGACTCATCTTCAATAATAAGATTTTTACTTGATAAGAACTCTAAAGAAGAATTAAAATTTTCTACATTTTGTAAAATACCATTTCTCAAATCTTGCAACTCTTCTTCACTTTTTGTGGCTATTAATCTCTTCATCACTTTTGTTGCATCCATCTCTAAAGACTCAATTAATACCCCATAACCTTTTTCTAACGTCTCAATAGATATATTTGAGATAAGACTTGTTTTACCCATAGATGGTCTTGCAGCTATTATAATAAGTTCTCCATCATCTATTCCACCTAAAAGCTTATCTAATGCATCCAATCCTGTATGAAACTTGACTTTTTTTTCAATCTCTTTATTGGTCATCTCAAATCGTATTTTTTCAATTAATTCACTTGCATCATGCTCATAAAGACTTTTGTGGGTATTTTCAATATTTTCAAGGTATTGATTGATATTAGTGATAATAAAATCACTCTCCAAGTTTTCATCTGCTACAAACTTTTTGATTTCAAGTGAAAGGTTTTCCAACTTTCTTTTTTTTGAAGATTCTTTTAAAACTTTTATATAATGTTCTACATGAATTATCGCATTTGCTGATAAAATATTAACAATATCTTCTTCTTTTAGTAACTCTTTATTTGCATTTTTTAATACAAATACTTCATCAAATGGTAAATCAAGTTCATTTAATTTTTGTAATGTTCTAAAAAATTCTTGGTGGGAACTTTCAAAAAAATCACTATCAAAGAGTAATGAAACATTATCTTCAAATACAGTAAAGTCATAAAAAAAAGAAGCTAATATTGCTCTTTCAATTGCAATAATTTTATTCATCGCTGTTCATCATATATTCTATTTTATCGATTAATTCTATCTCATTTTTAGCAGAAATTTTACCTATTTCACCTGTATCAATGTTTTTTACTCTTGCTACATTAAGATTTTTATCAATCTCTATAATCTCATAAACATCATCATTATGTTTAAATTTTTGATTTAGATATTTTTGAAATTTATCTTCATATTTTGAGACTTCTAATTCGATTAAATTCTCTTTTTTTGTAGAAACTTTTAGTATTTTAAATTTTATTTTAACTATCTTTTTTCCATCTCTTATTGGTTCATATTGAACATTTAAAGAGGTCCTATCATTGATTTCTTGCATTACAGGGTCTAATACTTTGATTTTAAACATCGCATATTTTTCATAACTATTAAGATTTATATCCAACCTTTTTTTTAGTTTTTCTATAGAAATTATAATCTCTTCAAAACTAATAGATTTAAGATATTCATACAATTTAAGAGAATGTTTTAATTTAAGAGAGCTAATATCAGCCAAAGGGTATCTTGTATATTTTTCCTGAATATCCAAAAGATAATCTTTCATATCTTGATGAAATGCTATATAAAATTTATTGCTATACTTTTTAAAAGTAAAATTATTTTGAATCAATCCAACTTCTTTTATAACACCATTGCCCTCTAAATCGTTTGTATCAATCTTCATATAGACATTTGCAAGTTTTTTAAGAGAATCTAGAGTAATACTATACAGATGTTTTTCGTTTATGTTGAGTGCTTTAAGTTCTTCACTTGCTATTTCATAGAAATCATCAAATAATATATTTTTTGAATTTACTTTTGAAATTATTAGTTTAAAAATTTTTAAATCTGTCACATTAAAAACTGTTGTTTTTCCATACAACAACTCATTTCTTTGAACAACATATTTTTTATGTAACGAATCTTTTTTTGCTATATCAAATTTTTCCAAAGTAATTTCTCTCAAAAGTATATTTTATCTTGATTGATTGTAGTAATATAAATCTTATAAATCTCTTAAGTGTAAATCGTTAAATATTATCTATATACAAAAAAGAGAAAAGAAAAGAACTTATTAATTATTTATATATCTATTTATGGGGATTTTGGATCCATTGGTATATAGTACTTTGTAACGATAATGGGATAACTATTTTGAGAAATAAAATTTACTTAATTGAGAAAGTTGACATACAACAGTGAGAAACTTCTATAAATATACTCTAAAACGAGAAATAAGTTTAAATTGAGCAAATACTTTTAAAGCATCTTATTTTATCTATATACTAAAATGAGAAAATATTGTACGTACCGATAAGTTTCTCATTTTAGGTAATCATTACCAAATATATATACAATAATGAGAACTTTTCTAATTTTAACAGTAAAAGTTTTACATAGGTGGTACAGTTTGAATCCCTTTGT
>CAMCYD010000126.1 GCA_945883785.1 Helicobacter pylori PMSS1 | reverse complement strand
AGTTTTTTCTTATTTAGTTTGTAAAGATTATTTACAAAACCATTAACATTAATTATGTGTATAGAACATTTTCTTAAGCTTTCCAAACCAATTGGTCTGTCTGTTTAAGGACGGGAATTATAATGGGTTGATGCTTAAATGTCTCTTAAAAAGTTGAAAGATTTCGGGAATTGTTGGAAAAGTTCAACAACCCCCTAAAAATAGTTATTTGAATACCCTTTTGAAGATAGAATCTACATTTTTTGTGTAATAATCAAAGTTAAAACACTCTCTAATTGCCTCTTCACTTAAAGAATTTCGCAATTCTTCATCAGCTAAAAGATATTGAAGATATAAACTTTCCCCTTTTTCGTTTGTTGTTGATTTACCTTGCTGTATCTCTTCCCAAACTTTCATTGCATTTCTTTGAACTATTCTATATGCATCTTCTCTACTTACACCTTTAAGTGGAAGTTCTAGTAAAACTCTTTGTGAAAATACAAGTCCACCTGTAAGATTTAGGTTTTTCATCATATTTTCTGGCATTACTGTTAAATTAGCAATAACACTATTCATTCTATGTAACATAAAATCTGTTGTGATAAATGCATCTGGTAACCAAAATCTTTCTGTTGAAGAATGAGAGATGTCTCTTTCATGCCATAGAGCTACATTTTCTAAAGCTGGAGTTACATAAGCTCGTATCATTCTTGCAAGTCCTGTGATATTTTCAGTCAAAATTGGATTTCTTTTATGTGGCATCGCAGAACTTCCTTTTTGCCCTTTTGCAAAATACTCTTCAGCTTCATACACTTCTGTTCTTTGTAAATGTCTTACTTGAACAGCAAATTTTTCAACACTAGATGCAAGTAAAGCTAAAGCAGTAGCAAGTCTTGCGTATCTATCTCTATGGATTACTTGATTGCTACAAGGTTCTGGTTTTAATCCTAATTCAGCCATCGCTAACTCTTCAAGTTCAAGTGGTGCATGAGCAAAGTTACCCATAGCTCCAGATATTTGCCCTACAGAGATAACCTCCATTGTTTGTTCAAGATTTAAAAGATGTCGTGCAACTTCATCATACCAAACAGCTAATGTTAATCCAAAAGTGATAGGTTCACCATGAATTCCATGGCTTCTTCCCACCATTAATGTCATTTTGTGTTCCTCAGCTCTTTTTTTAATAGATTCCATCAACATCTTTACATCTTCTATAATGATTTTTAAAGAGTCTCTCATTTGTAAAGCAACACCAGTATCAACTGCATCCGAAGAGGTCATACCATAATGGAACCATCTTGATTCTTCACCTAAACTTTCACTTACACTTGTATTAAAAGCGATTAAATCATGTTTCGTAACAGCTTCAATCTCTTCAATTCTTTCAACTGAAAATGTAGCATTTTCTACGATTTTTTTACAATCTTCATCTGGAATAAGTCCAATTTTATTCCAAGCTTTTACAGCCGCTTTTTCAACTTCAAGCCATGCAGCATATCTTGCTTGTTGTGTCCAATGCTTCGTCATCTCAGCTCTTGCATATCTTTCTACCATAATAAATTCCTAATATTTTTTGCCGTATGTTATCTAAAATATGATTATTATATTATCAAAAGTGGTTTTATAGTAGAGTTCTATCAGAAAAATTACAAAGGATAAAAATGGACAATGTTGCTATTCTTGCTTCACATAATGGGAGTATTTTTGATACTTTGTATGAAGCATCACTAAAAAGAGAATTATTTCTAAATGTCTCACTTATTATCTCAAATAATCCAAATGCTTCTATTCTAGAAAAAGCAAAAGAGAAACATATTCCAAATTTTGTTATCAATAATAAACTTTATAGCGATGTTGATTTGGCGATTATTCATCTACTTGAGGAATATAAATGTAAATATATAATCCTTGCAGGATATATGAAAAAGATATCTCCTTTCTTAGCCAATAAATATCTTATTATCAATTCCCATCCAGCACTCCTTCCAAAATATGGTGGAAGTGGAATGTATGGAAGATTTGTCCATGAAGCTGTTATTCATAACGGTGAAAAAATGAGTGGTGTAACTATTCATAAAGTAAATGAAAACTATGATGAAGGGGAGATACTTTGTCAAAAAGTTATTCCAATTGTTGAAAATGAAACAGTAGAATCCTTAGAAAACAAAATCAAAGAATTAGAAAAAATAGCTATAGTAGAAGCCTTGAAATTATGTTTGAAGTAGCTGAATATATAGGAATTGTTGCTTTTGCTATTAGTGGCTTTTTTGTAGCAGTTAGAAATAAACTTGACCTTCTTGGTATCCTGATTGCTACATTTTTAACCGCACTTGGCGGTGGAATAATAAGGGATATTGCTGTTGATAAAATTCCTTATACTTTTTCAAATGACTATCCAGCAATTATAGTTTTGAGTGTTTTGATACTTTTAATACTTTTTCAATTTCATAAAAAACAATCCATCGAAAACAAACCCCTTTTTATTATCAGTGATAGTATAGGACTTGTTTCATTTAGTATTACAGGTGCGTTAATAGCAATTGAACATCATTTTAATCTTACAGGTGTTTTAGCTATCTCTTTTGTAACAGCAGTTGGTGGAGGAATTGTACGAGATGTTATCATCAATGAAGTCCCTTTTATCTTCAAAACAGGTTTTTATGGAACAGTATCTCTTTTAATGGGAATGGCTATTTATCTTTTAAATAACTATCAATTAATATCTTTCCTTTCACTTTCAATCATCTTTTTTATTGGTGTAACCATTCGTGTTGTGGCTTATTATCAAAAATGGAAAGTGCCGATTATCTAATTTGATTTTCGGCATAATTCCAAAAGCTTCAACTAATCAAATCTTTGATTTATTACAATCATCTTTTTGTTGATTTTTTATAGTTTGTTTTAACAAAGGTTTATTTAGTTTCTCTTTCAAACCGCATATCTCTTTTTCAAGTTCTGCTATTTTATTTTGAGACTCTGCTTCTTTGATGGTACAGTTTTTTTCAATCTCACAACAATTTTCTTTAGGTTGATACTGATACTTTGAATTATAATACGAAGTGATTAACAAAATAAATCCTCCAAAAATAACTATCATCAACAACAAAATAAATACGGGCTTAATAAGTTTTTTACATGATTTGACTTTTTTAATCTCATCTTGTAAAGAAGTTGTTTTTTCTTCTAATGTTTTTAGTCTATTTTCTACCGTTTTACCTTGAGTATTTTTTATTTCTTCTTCCATTGCATTATCCTTTTTTTTTGATTTTTGATTTTATTTTTTAGCTGATTCTACGACTTTTGGGATGATATTCACTACATCTTTGAGTGCATTTCCCCATGGTGCTTGTGCTTCTGTGTTTATATCGGCAAAAGCATTATTTTGAGAACTATTCCAGTTAAATGCCTGTTCAAGTTCTTCAACAGATTTGATACTTCCATCTCGTAAGTGGATATAAAGTCGTCCTTGTCGCAAAGCATGTCTTCTATCGTGTATCCTTTCGGCTTGGTCAAGTACAGCTTTTCCGTATCGTTTCAAAAATACAGCACTTAGTACCAACAACCCATAAAATGTAAATGACTTCACAAATGACATAAAAGCATTCATCATCACAAAACTCTCTTGTGAATCCATATAATCTTTAAGATTTGTACTATTCACAAGCTTACTATCAACAACTGGCATATTGTTACTTTGATAGTTTTGCATCCCATCTATTGGTATCACATTTGACTGGATAGCAGCGATAATAGTCCCTATCACAATAATAACCATAGCCACACTAAATGCCCACACTCCTATTTTTTTATACAGTTTTGCTTGGTCATCAAGCAAATTGATAGCCTTTTCGACAAATAAATCAGTAACAGATAACCGATAAACTCTATCCGCTGCACTTTGGTCTTCTATCTCTGAAAGTTTGTGTGATACTTCTATATGGTCACTAAGTTCATTTTTGAGAAGTTTGTGTCTTGTAGAGAGTTCTTTGTGAAGTTTTTCCCCTTTGCCTGTAATAATTGGTTTATCTATCTCTATGGTCTTTGAAATATATCTATTGTCAGTTTTAGATTTTTTTGCACACAATGCCTGTTTGGCAAGTGCAATATTTTCAGTTTTGAAATATGTTTTTCCCATTTGTATTTTCCTTATTTTGATTTTTGTATTTGAAAAGTGAAGCGATGATTTGATTTTGATAAGAAAATAAAGATGGTGGAGAATGAGACTTGATAGAGATATTTGATTTGAGGTAGATTTTGTCAGCCTTTGTGTTTATTATTGATTGAACTAGCTCCCAATCTAGCTTGGGAGTTTGTATCGTAGTTTGGATTATTTTAATTGTTTGTGTTTCTGTATGCATTCCCATCGAAGGACGATGGGAACGAGTGAAAAGTTACAAACTCTATCGAACCAAATCAGCTTATCGCTAATTTTTTATGCAACGAACCGATAGACCGTAAGCTCGAACGTCGTAGTACCAACCTGCATAAGAACTACCAAAGGTCAAGCCCTCAGAGTACGACCCACTAGGAGAACTTGACCAAACGTTACCCCAAGAGCCTTGAGTGCCGAGAGAACCCGAATCGTAGTAACGGTCACCTGAAGATGGCAATTTTAGTTTAGTGTAAGCATCGGCACTATTTGAGATAGTTTCCGCTACTAATTCTTCTGTCGTTGGTACCCTGTATCCTACAGGACAAACTGAACTTCCATCTGTTTTTGACCAGTTGGTATTTCTTGAAGCTCCATTACTATCAGTTGTTGTCCAGTCATAAGGGCTTGAACTATTTAGGATAAAACTACTATTTCCAGTTGTGTTTAAATCAGTTGCGAGTGTTGAAGATGTCGCACTATTTGATACTTGATGACCATCTGCTTCTCTCCCCCATTGGTAATAATCTCCATAACAAGCGGTATCTGTTGAGCTTGTACAAACTTGAGATGCTCCTAAGTTTCTATCTAGCCAGACTTTTCCAGTTGAAGATGTGATAGTGTTGTAAACTTTACCTTTCCAAGTTTCACCGCTTTGGAATACTGCTAATGCTGTTGTCGTACTTCCAAAAGTTTTTGTAACTCCGCCAATTTTCAAAGTTGTGGTAGTTGTACCGCTTAAGCTATTTGCCGTAGTGTGTCGAATTTTTACTGTTTGACCATTTGAGACTAAAGATTTAGTAGTTTTCCAAGTGGTACCACCATCTAAGCTATATTCCCCATTTGTGATAGTGATATAAGTTGGGATAGTTAATCCTGCTATAGTTATCGTATCTGATATAGCTTCTGAACCTAGAGCCATACCAGTTTTATTTGCTATTGTAAAATCTGTTGGAGAGAAACTAGAAGTTGTTGTGATACTTTTTGATGTTAGTGTTGAAAGAAGATGAGCTAAGGCATCATTGACATCTTTTTCAGTTTTACCTGCTGTTGTTATAAGTGATGTTACTTCACTATCTGTTTTGTTACTTAGATTTTCATCAACTGTAAATAGATTTTTGATATTTTGAGTTATCAAGATTCCATCATTTGGGTTGCTATAGTCATTAAGCGATTGAAGCAAAACTGCTAGTTTTGTGACATTTTCATCTGTGATATTGTCTCTTGTAGTTCCTGCTAGTTCTTGGATAGTGAGGTATTTATCTGTAGTGGTATTACTTATCAAATTTGGGTTGATTTTCCCTAAAGATAAACTTCCTATTTTAAACTCTATTCCAGTTGGACATTTTGAAGTTTCGTAGGTAAATCTACCTTCACTATTTGTGTCATCTGAGATAGTACCGCAAGTATACCTTATCCCTTGTACTGCACTATCGATGAGATAACCTGTTTGACTTTCATCCACATCAGTAATATTTACAGTTACATTTTGAAGTGAACTATTATTTGAACTATCAGTTGCAGTTACTATCAAAGAGTATGAAGTTTTGGTTTCATAATCAGGTGCTGTATTAAAGGTAACTACTCCTGTTGTTGCATTTATCGCAAAGCTACTTACATCAGTTCCACTTAAACTATAAGTGAGCGTTGAGTTATCAGTTGCTGTGGCTGTAAATCCACTTGTTTGATTTTCAGCAACACTAAATGTCGAAGCACTTGTAAATATGGGAGTTGAAGTATCTGGGATAGTTTCATTTACATCACTGATAGTGATAGTGACATTTTGATTTGTTGTAGTTGTTCCATCATTTACGGTTGCTACAAAACTATACGATGATTTCGTTTCAAAATCTGGTGCAGTGGCAAAAGTCACTACTCCTGTTGTTGCATTTATAGTAAAGCTACTTGCATCTGTTCCACTGATAGAGTAAGTTAACAAATCATTATTGGCATCTGTTGCACTAAGAGTTATCGCATTTGTTTGATTTTCTGCTACTGTCGCTGAAGTTGATGAAGTGAAAACTGGAGCTTGATTTGTTGTTAGTGGTGTTGGTGTCGTTCCTCCACCTCCGCCACAACCTCCTAGAAGCAAACTTGTAGTTGCTAGGGAGAAGATTATTTTTTGCGGTTTAGA
>CAMCYD010000125.1 GCA_945883785.1 Helicobacter pylori PMSS1 | reverse complement strand
AATTCAAAGATTTTGAGTATGAATAGTAGCAATTATTAGATTTTCACTTTAAAAATCACTATTTACTCCCTGTAAATGGTTATTTTTAAAGTGAAAAGATGATGATTGAAGCTGTTTATAATCATTTGTTTGAATTTGCAAGTGGCTCTGGTATTAAATTGAGATGTTTTTAAGATGATTTCTAAGATATTTCGCACCATCTTTACTTGAGATAAGTTCATCATCGATATCATAAAAAGTGATTATTCAGACCCCCAAATTTTTCATTAAATCTGAAAGTATTATAAGAGATGCGACAGGGAAAATGCTTGGATTTAAGTTCAAAAGTTAAGATTGTTAGTGTAGAATGGCTACGAATAAATTTCAAAAAGGAGGAGAGAGTGAAAAAACTTGAAGGAACTTTTGATAAAAACTCTAATACTTCAGTTTCTAAATTAGAAACTAATATATTAAGTAGAAGAGAGTTTTTCAAAAAAACTGGTGCAATTAGTGCTGTTGCTGCAGTAAGTGTTATTGCACCATCTAGTATAAGTGCTAATTCAACGACAAGTGCTGGTGATGACCCAGCAATTATGCATCACCCAAAATGGGGACAATCGTGGGGAGATCCTGTAACTAAAAATAGATATGGTATCCCATCAGTATATGAGCATAACAATATTAGAAGAAATACAAAACTATTGGCTTCTGGTAATTATAGAGCTTCGATTGCTGTAACACCTATTCACGAATCGGATGGTATCATTACTCCAAATGGTCTATTTTTCTCAAGAAGTCACGGTGGCACTGCACATATTGATCCTAATGAATTTAGACTTATGATCACTGGTCTTGTAGAAAAACCAATTGTATTAACTTTAAATCAGTTAAAAAGATACCCAAGAATTACACGAACACACTTTATTGAGTGTCCTGCAAATGGTGGACAAGAGTGGAGAAGACCACAATACAACTCTTTACAATTTGCAAAAGGGTTTATGTCTTGCGCAGAGTGGACAGGTGTTTATATTAAGACAATTTTAAAAGATCTTGGTCTTAAACCAGAAGCTAGGTGGATGTTAGCTGAAGGTAGTGATAACTCAGAGATGGGTAGATCAGTACCAATTGATAAAATACTTGATGATGCAATGATCGTATGGGGTCAAAATGGAGAGGCATTAAGACCTGAGCAAGGATATCCAGTAAGATTACTTCTTCCAGGATGGGAAGGTAACCTATGTGTTAAATGGCTCAAAAGATTAGATTTCGCAAATGAGCCTTGGTATGCAAAAGAGGAAACTTCAAAATATACAGCACTTAAACCTACAGGAAAAGCAGTGCAACACTTCTATGCTAATGAGGTAAATTCTACAGTTGTCATCCCAAGTCCTGAAAAACCATGGACTGATCTTGAAGATGGTGACATAGTAGAGATTGAAGGTCTTGCATGGTCTGGTATGGGTACTATTACAAGAGTAGATTTGTCATTTGATGGTGGTAATAACTATGTTGAGGCTCATATTAAAGGTGCAGTATTTCCAAAATGTTGGACAAGATGGAGTTATATGCACAAGTATAAAAAAGGTGAAAGACTTTTACTCACCTCAAGGGCAATGGATGATGCAGGATTTGTTCAACCAACAGTTGATGAAGAGGTATTTGGTTATGGTGTAGATAAAGCAGATTTTGGTAAAGACAAAAACAAAGGTATGGGTGTAGAATCTGTTTACCACAGAAATGCTGTAGAAACTTGGGAAGTGGCGCCAAATGGGGAGGTGAATCATGTTCAAATCAGAACAATATAAGAAATTAACAGTTTCTGTAGTAGCAGCTGCAACATTATTAACTTTTGGACAAGCAAGTTGGGCTGAATCAGCATATAATGGTCTTTGGAATGCTCAAAAAGATATTAGTGGTGGTGTATATTACCCTATTAAAGATGGACAAACTGGTCCATATAAAGTAAATCCACAAGCGTACCAAGATTCAGATGTTTCTAAAGGAAAAGATGGTGTTAAAGTTAAATATAACAATGGTAGAGCACCTACAAAAAATGAATATAATGCTTGGAACAAAGATATAAATGGTCTCAATGAGGGATTACCTGAAGGTTCTGGTTATGTTGATGAAGGTGAAGCATTGTATGAAGCTAAATGTATCATGTGTCACGGTGACTTTGGAAGTGGCGGTGGTGGATACCCCGCGCTTTCAGCTGGAAAAGCAAGGGATATGAAAAAAACATTGACAAATAATAGATGGCTTGACCCAAAAGCTCAAGGACCTTCAAGAGTATTTGGTTCGTACTGGCCAGTTGCTAGTACAATGTTCTGGTATATTAGAGATGCGATGCCTCATACAAAATCAAAAACTTTAACTGATGATGAAACATATGCATTAACTGCATATATGCTTTATATCAATGGAATGAAAGTAAATGGGGAGATAGTAACACCAACATTTAAACTAGACCGTGAAAAGTTTATGAAAATTGAGATGCCAAATCGAAATGGTTTTATTCCAGATATAGATGGAGCAAATGGATTAGAAAATGTTAGGAAATTTTTTGCACATCCTGAAAACTATGGTGCATATAGGCTGAAAAAAGGTGAAAAACCTTGTATGAAAAACTGTCAAAAAACTAATAATATTGTAAGACTTGATGGTGGAATCACAGAATTTGAGCCTCCTATGTCAGTTGTAAGAGATTTACCTGAAGTTCAAGAAGATGCTGCACATAAAGTAAGCTTTGATGTTGCTGGTGCTTATGGTAACAACTGTACGATGTGCCATGGGACAGGTGTAGCACCTGCTGCTGGGGATAAAGCTTCTTGGACACCATTTTTGGCAAAAGGTTTATCTACAGTTTACAAAAACGGTTTAGAAGGTACACCTACGGGTATGCCTGCAAAAGGTGGATCTTCTCTTAGCGATGAAGAGTTCAAACAAGTTGTTGACTACATGCTAAACTTCAAATAAAGGATTATTATGGATAGAAGAAACTTTTTAACATTTGCAGGGAGTGTTTTGGCACTTACTGTAATTCCAAAAAACCTTAGTGCTGAAGATTATAGAAAATTAAAGCCAAAGGTTTGGGAGGCACATACAATTGATGATGCTACAAAAGCTTTATATGGTGTGAAAACTCCGATTGAGAGTGATAAAATAAAAATCACAGTACCTGCAATCAATTCAAGTGGCGCATCGGTACCAGTTAAATTTGAAACATCATTAGATGCTAAAACGGTAGCTTTATTTCAAGATGCAAATCCTGAAAGTGCAGTTGGTGTTTATGATGTAAATATTTACGATATGAAATCATATGAGGTAAAAATCAAATTGGAAAAAGACTGTACAGTAATGGTATTGGTTGAGGGAACTGATGGAAAAATTTATATGGCTAAAGCGACTACAAAAGTTGCAGCTGGTGGATGTGAAGGATAAACAATGGCAGATAATAAAATAACAGCTATAAAAGTTGAGATTAAAGATGGTGTTGCGACTGCTAAAGTAGCTTTTTCTCACCCTATGACAACTTATAATCAAGCAAAGGCAAAAACAGGTAATAGTGAAGATGCAAACTTTATTGAACATATAACAGCAAAAATTGGGAATGAAACAGTTCATGACCTCTCAACTAGTCAGTTTTTCTCTAAAAATCCCATCTTTAAATTCCAGTTTAAGTGTGATACATTTAAATTAGGAACAAAACTATCTGGAAGAGAAAAAGATACAATTGAAGAAGATTTAAAAGCAAAGCTAGGTAGAGAACCATCTTTCGTAGAGAAGAAAGATGCTATAGATAAAATGTTCCCAAATAAAGGTGACCTTCTAACTGTAATCGCTACAGATAGAAAGGGAAACACTTATAAAGAATCAGTCGAACTTACGGCTAGAAAAAAATAGGTAAGGGGTAATTATGAAAAAAATAGTTCTTTCAATTCTAACTTTACTTTTGGCAATATTTATTAGTGGATGTAGTCAAGAGGTTGCGACACCAGAAGTGGAACATAAAGCACAAACGAAAGTTGAGAAACCTAAAGAGGTAAAAATTGTAAATGAAAATGTTCAACAAAAGCCAGATATTCGAATTATAACGGCTGATAACTCTCAAGGTGCAATCACAATAAAGAGTATTGAACAAGCATTTAAAAATAATGGTTTTGATATCTCTACAAATAATGATATGAGTTCATCATTCAAAAATAAGTTTGGTAAAACTGATAAAACTGCTGGAACAGACTTTATTATTTATAGATTGATGCCTGTATTAAATAGAGAATTAAGTGCAAAACTGATTAAAGATTATCCAGAATTTGGTCTTATTACACCAATTAGTACTTCTGTATATTCAAAAGATGGAAGCAAAATTAGTATTTCATCATTATCTATCAATGCTATGTCAAGCATGACAGGCGTTCCTGAAGATAATGCTGACCTTAAAGCACTTTATGCAGCTTTGACAAAAGCTTTAGCTGAAGCTTTACCAAATGGTACATTTCAAGATTTAACATACAATGTGTTAAAACCTGATGGATCGCTTGTAACAAGATTTGCTTTTGTATTACCTAATCCAAAAGATGATATAACAGAAGCTCTTGAAGCTTATGAAGAGCAAATGGAAGGTGAAATTGAATCAGTAGGTTTTGTATTCCCTGTATTTACAGATATGGCAAAAGATCTTAAAAAAGCTGGTATCGATGAGTATGATTTTTATAAAACCGTATCGATTTGTAACTTAGATGTTATTTATCCTGTGCATAAAAATCATCCAGAAGTTGGAGCATATGCACCTTGTACCATGTATAAATATAAGAAAAAAAGTGAAAAATTCACGAGAATGGGTTACCCATCTGTTCATAACTGGACAATTGGCACACAAATCGAAGATGAATATTCATTAAAACCATTAATTGAAGCACAAGACTTGCTTGAGTCAAAAATCGATAGCACTATCGAGTAGATATAGATATTAGTTTTTAAACATATATTTATATAGTGGATTAGCCTAGTGATACTAGGCTTTTTCATTTTTAAGTTCCTTTTTGCTTTTTTACCCTTCACTCATTATAGTATTTAAAATCAGTTTGTTTTTAGTAAAAATTTACGATTGGATGTGATATAAAAAAGAAAATTTAATAGATGGAAGTAAAATGACTAATAATGTAATTGAATTTAAACGACTTCCTGCGGTTGATGATATCGCAGGTGTAATAGAGGATGTATTTGGTGTAAAACTTGATATATCAGGTGGTTGGGGTTATGATAACAATAGTGCAGTGATTGTAAATTCATTGGATCTCCCTATTGATCAGTTTTTATATATGTTTTCACAAATGAGAGCAAATATTGAGATGAATATGACTTTAGATGAATCTGATCGTTATGGCGGAATAAACACTAATTTTGTCGATGGAAAACAGATTGAAATAGAAAATAAAGTGTATGATATGATCACTTTTGAAATCACGGCTATGAAAGAGAGCATTTATGCAGATTTCATCCAAGAGTATAAAGATAACTATGGGAAAAATAAAGATTTTGATATGAGTGAGCATTTTAAGCGTAGAGAAATAAACACCATAAAACTTCAAAGTGACTTTTGGTTTTATGGATTAGATAAATATTATGTCGAAAACTCTATAGATGAAAATTAAATTTACAATTTTGAATCTAATTTTTATTAAATAGTTCTAAAGCTTTTGATAGTTCTGTTTTGTATTCAGATTTACTTTTATATCCAAATGATCTATAAAAAACATTTTGAGTTTTAGGATCTATAAAGAGTACAGTTGGTACTCCTAAGGGTTGAAGTTCAGCAGGATATTTATCCTTGTCTTTGTATCTAAGAACATTTAATGGTAAAAAATATTTTTTGACTTCTTCATCAATAGACTCTACTGTAAGTGTTTTTTCTTCAAACTTATAACAGTATGGGCACCCTTCTTGGGTAAAAACCATCATAATTGGCTTATTTAATTTTCTAGCTTTTCCTAATGCTTCATCATAGGAATTCTCGTAAGCCATTTTCTGAATCAATATTTCAGAACCACCATAAAGATTAAAATGACAAAATATTGTTAAAAGCAAAATATAATTAGTAATTTTCATGTTGATTTCCTCAATTTTGAAATGATAAAAAAGCTTAGATACAAGTAAAGTGATTTTGTCTTCAGTCCTAGCATATTACTTGCCATTCTCTTGAATAATTTTTATCTCTTTGCTTTCAATTATGAAATTTATATTATCAATAGACTGCATAATTTCATTAAGTTTATTCGTGCAACTAGATATAGATAATATCACTTAATATAAAAGAAACCTCCAAAAACATCTTTTAGAACTAGCAACTTTCTATTTTTTTGATTTTTTAAAAATCTTGCCTCAATTTTAACTGAACTTTATTAAAATTTAACACAACGGTAACTTTTTTGAGAATTTTTTGGGTTTATTACTATTTGGAATTATGGCGAATTCGCATCATTAACGAATACCCATTGCCAACATTCTACCATCCAAACCTGTCAATTCACTAAAAACCTCGTAAGGTGTTTTAAATCCTAAACATTTTCTAGGACGAGAATTCAACTTGTCAACTGCTCTTAAAACCTCTTC
>CAMCYD010000124.1 GCA_945883785.1 Helicobacter pylori PMSS1 | reverse complement strand
ACCCATGTGAGAGAGTTTATAGTGTAATATTTTAGAAATATTTGGAGAATATTTTTATTTTTGAGCAGATTTAGATATTTGTTTGAGAAATCTGATTTTTTAGGGAAAAAGTAATGCGGATTAGAGATTGATTATCGACAGGCTCCTAGGGACTAAATCTAAAATTTATCTTGATTTGCTGATAAAATTTGATATAATCATCTCATAAAATATTTTATATTCATAAGAGGTTTCAAATGACTAGTGTAATAATAGATAATGGAGATACAAATATCATCCAAAAATTTCTTGAAATGGGGAGAAAAAAATATCATCTTTCTATTCAAGTTATTAGTGATGTTCAAGCTCAAAATATTGAATCAAAATCTAAATGGGCAAAAATAGCTGATGAAATTAGAGGAACTTTAACTCAAGATGATACGAAATACTTACAACAATGTTCACAAGAAATGAGAGAAGGTTTCGTACTTAGAGATTTATCAGTAAGTAAGTAATTAGCATGAAATATATTTTAGATACAAATATTATCTCTTTGCTTGGAGCTGAAAGTAATGGAGGAATTATCACAAATAGACTTTATAGTCTCTCAGATAGTGATATTCTTTGTGTTTCAGTTTTAACGATTTATGAAGAAACTTATGGAATAAAAAATAGTAATGACAATGCTAGAAAATCAAGATTTGCAAAAAATATAGATTTTATAAAAAAATATTTTCAAATCATCCCTTTGGATTTAAAAGAAGCAGATATTTATGCTGATTTAAAAGTAGCTTACAAAAACCATACTGGTATCACTCCAAAAGATGCAAAGAAAAATGATATTGATTTGCTTATAGCTTCAAGTGCTATAGCTGAAAATGCAATTTTAGTTAGTAATGATAAAATCTTTGAAGTTATAGCAAAGCTAGATAATCGTTTAAAATTTGAAAATTGGATTTGCTAATCAATTTTTCCTTTATTTCTTACAAAAATACTAAATCTTAATCTGTCTAGTTGCTACTTGATGAATAATAGAAGAAATAAGTGATTGATAAGGTAATCCTTTTTGTAAAGCTATCGCTTTGATACTTTCAATATCATTTTCAAAAAGTCTTATATTATAACTTTTTTTTGCAGTTATTTTTTCAAGTGTATTATTTGCAATATGTTTAAAAAGCTTCTTTTTTTCATTCAATTTTGAAGTTTCTAGTGCTTGGTATGTACCATTATCTATTTCATTTTCTAAGCTCTCAAAAAATGCCATTTCATCAGTTGTATAAAGTTCTTTATCTTTCATAGTTAGTCCTTTAAATTATAAAATTTTGTGTGTTTTCTACTTGGGTAAATCGTTTTTAAAAATATCGTATTTTCATCTTTTTGAACAAAAGGGACGATATAAGCATATCCGTTAAATTCAACTACAAAACAGCTCTGATTTTCGTGAGTTGGGCTTTCAATAAAATCTAAGATTTTCTCATTTTTGATAGCCATCGTAATATCCTCAAATGATATATTTCTAGCTTCTTTTAGCAGAATATTTTTTTCTTCATTCCATTCAAAATACATTTTTTCTATCTTTTTAGTTGGTATTGGTGTAGATACACTGTAGGTACATTATATATCTTTTTTCTTTAAATCAAGTTTTTTTATCAAACTTTTCTTTCATATCTTTAGCTTTTTCGTAGGTTTTTTTATTGAGTTCAACGATTTCATCATATATCAAGCCTTTCATAATCGTTTTGTATAAATTGGGTCGCTCTTTTTCCCAGTTGTACAAAGTTTTCATACTAATACCCAAATATCCAACTATATCTCTTTTTGACATCATTTCATTAAACCTTTTCTAAAAGGCTATTCTATATTTGAAATATATGGCAAAACAACATTGTAACATTTATAACTATTTCAATCTATTTAAGTAAATCTTACAAATTTTGAGAATACAATTCAAGTAAGATTTACAACATATAGACAATATTGTTGAAATATATACAAAAAGGAGTCCAAAAATGGAAACTTGCCCAGCTTGTAACGGTAGTGGAGAATGTAGGTATTGCCATGGAACTGGCAAAAATAATGATAAAACAACTTGTCAAGTTTGTTTAGGTACTGGCAGATGTCAAGAAAAAACACCTGCAGGATATATATGTGATGGAACTGGAAAAGTTACATCTATAGAGAAATAATAAAGGTTATTTTAAATGCATGACAATTCTATTACATCCTTTATGGAATGTGGATTTAAGAGGCATCAAGCAGAACATCTTTCACAACTTGCTAGTGCAAGGGATTCTATAAATACAAAAAAACGAGAGCGTTGCTCCAAGGAGATGTTTGATTTTTACAAACAAAGAGCTAACGAAATAAGTAATGAATTAGATTTTTATTGGAAAAAATATCAAAGAGAGAATATAAGATGAAAAAAATATTATTAACACTATTCTTACTTACTTCAATTTCCAATTTAATTTATGCGGATGATATAAAAGATAATACAACTCAATCCATCTCAGATGAAGAATTTATGAAGCAGTGGGAACAACTGGAACAAAGACAACAAAAAGCAAAAGAAAATATTAAAGCTTTGGATAAATTAGAAAAAACCATAGATGAAATATCAGCAAAACTAAAAATAGACCAAAAAAAAGATAAAAAATAAAAGGAGTTCAAAATGTATGATTTACAACAGTCAAAAGCAACTAAGCTTTTAGCCTCTTATGCTTCATGGAATTATAGTTTCAATAAGAAAATTAGGCATAAATTTAGAAATACATCAAAATCATTTCTAGCAAATAATGATTCTATTGATTATGCTTTTATTGCAAAAGTAGCACAAAAAAGCAAAATATTGCACTATGTATATTTTGTTGCTATGGTTTTTATTATGTGGCTTATTTTTAGAGAATGTATCAATATAGCTGAGTATTATAACTATTTAGAGATTGTGAGTAGTGACCCTATATATGAAAACTTTTATACAGATATAAAAACTGATACTGAATCTGTAACAAATATATTGATGCTTGGATTCTTTGCTTGGTTTGTTAGTTTTGTGTACGATATACTAAGATATAAAAATATGTTTGATTTGGAGGATGATTTACAAAATACAGATATTAGTAATTTTAGGATACCCTCTTCAAATCAAAATATTTGCATTTTTTCAGGACAAAAACCGTTTATTGGCAGTGGAATTATTTCAAAAAACTTTTCTTTTGTTATTGCTACAAATAAGCCTAAACAAATAAATAATAACTCTGAGCTTATAAATTTTTCCGAAGATGAAATCTATAATACTATCCAAAATGCTCTATCTACAAAAAATAATATATCTCAAAAACTCTATATAAATGGTAGTTTACTAAATGGAGATACATATCTATTATCTACAATTGATAGCGGTAAGTTCGATATGGAATTATGGCAAAAATATAGTGAATACAATGGGAATAATATTCGTAGATATATTTGCATAACAAATAATAGCCAAAGTCAAGAGATACAATCTAATTTTTTTATTAGATTTGTAAAATCAGACAATACTCTTTTTGTTGAAATTACTGCAACACTATTGAACCCTATAGCTTTACAATATAGAATTTCAGAGCAACTACCACAAAAAATTTCTATTACTCGTTTTGGACTTATATTTCAAAATTCAATTATTACAGCTATTTCTAATCTAGTAAAATCAGTTTTTTATACTGCCAGTTTCTTTTTGACTTTGCCTGAAAGGTTATTTGAAAAAAGCAGGATAAAAAAACAAATCCAAGAAAATCCACTTTTTGACTATGGTGAGACGAGTACACTTAGAGAAGATATTGCTGATAATTCACTCCAAACTTTTTATAATAGTATGGATGATGACCAACTTTTTAAACAAACAGAAAAAAATATATTTGATTCTCTAATAAACTTTTTAGAATCAAAAAATATAGATACTTCGGATTTATCACAACAACAAACAACGATTATCAATAATGGATTAATGATGTCAGGTGGTGAAATCAAAGCTGGTAATCTAGTAGCTGGAAAAATGGCAAAATTATTTGGAGCTAAAACAAAATGAACTATATAAATAATGGAACTAATATTGGTGGTGGAGTTATAACGGTTGATAATTTTGCAGGTGGACAAAATGCAACAATTATTATTGGTAGTCAAACAAATAATAATTGGTTAAAAGTTGATAACTGGCTCAAAGAAAATCAAAAAAATATTTGTGATTTTGAAGCTCTACAAGAACAAGTAAATATACTCAAAACAAAACTTGATAGCAATATTGAACAAAAAGAAAAAGATTCAATATTTCAAAAAATGATAAATATTATAGGTTCTATTGGTAGTGCGATGGGGTTAATTAACCTAATTGAAGAAGTATTTAAAGGAGAATAAGTTCAATGAAAAATCTACTTATTTTAGCACTATTATCAGTTTTTCTAAGTGCTGATAATAATAAAACTATGTCAAAACAAGAGTTTTTAAAACAGATGAGAGAATTAGATGAAAAAGAAGAAAAAACTGATAAATTTATACAAAAATTAGAAGAAATGAAAAAGAAACTTGAACAAGAAAAGCTTGAAATGAAGCAAAAAGAAAATCCAAAGTAATTTTTTTGCAAAAAAAATAAAAGTGTGTTAGAGTATATAAAATTATATTTTAACACACTATGATTATGGCTTTTGAACAATTATGAGAATATAAAGAAAGCAATTCCAAACTAGGAGCTTCTCCAGAAGAAGTAGCCAAAGTAAAAGAAGAAATCGAATACTCAAATCATCTTATCAAAGTACACGATGTTATGAAAGTGCTTGATTTGGATGATGATGAGGATAATATCGTAAGAAAATTGCTTTTGAAAGTAAATGATACTACTCTCGAAGAATTAGCGAAAAAATCACCAAATGAAATTCAAGCCTATATTATCAATATTAAAAATTGAACTATAAATAAAAAACAAGATAAAAAAGAAGAACTAAAAACTTCTTTATTGGATACCGAATGAAAAATCACTACAAATATAGAAAGTCAAGAAAAAGAAAAACAAATTTCAGTAGATGAAAAATTCAACCATCTAAAATTAGCTTTCCCACAATCAATATTAAAACAAAACACAGATATAGCTTGAAATTTTGAATCTATTGAAAAAATTGATAAGGAGATAGCTAATCTTTCAAATAATCCAGAAAAAGCAAAATTAATTAATGATAAAGATAAAGCTTTAAATAAAATCCTAGCCGACCTAAAAAAATGAAATAGACTTGAAAAAATTACCGACCAACTATGATGAGCAAATACATCTAATAAAGAATACCAAAAGTTTAAAGAGAACTTGATAGCTGTAGATTCAGGATTTAAGCCATTGTTCGATGAACTAGAAAAAACAAAATCAAAAGAAACTCCAAATGCAGATAAAATAGCCAAACAAATAGAAAAAGAATCAGGTGGGATGATAGATATAGATCTCAAATCAAACACACCAAGCTCAAAACTAAATCTCGTAGGAAGTACATATAGCTTCAATGAACAAATAGACAAAAATACACTTGATAAACTCACTCTACAAAACAAAGATAAACTAGATGAGATTCAAAGTAGCTTTGCTACTTTGAAAGGCTTAGCTAAGCCTTTTGACCTTTTAGCCTCTCAAATTGGACAAAATTTATGAAAAGATGATTTCAGAGAAAAAGCCAAACAAGCTATACAATCATTTCCAAAAGAAGCATTTGCAAAAACTGATGAAATGTATGAAAAAATGGGAATAAAAGAAGATATGCAAATACAAGAATCCGACATCACAAACCTAGCCAATATAGATTCAGCAGAAGAGCTAAAAGAAGAAATTGCAAAAATAAGAGAAAAATTTGAAAAAATCCAAAATCATATCCAAGAGCTACAAGCTAATATAGAAACAAAACATCAAAACGATGTAAAAGAGCTTTTGATGATGGATGAACAAGCCAAAGAAAGACAAGTAAAAGTACTGACATTTATGAGAAATAGCTGATTTGATATGATTCCGCAACAAATCACAGATAGGATTATCAAAGATATTAAAACCAATAAAATCACAATTCCTTGATTGCAGTTACATAGAGATAATATTGACTTGAAAAACTGAAACTTCTGAGAAGCTCACCGTTTCAAAGGAGAATGACTCAATATCGAATCCAAAACAAATATGGTGAAATTTATCAATAAGATGATAAGCGGTGGAGTAAATGAACCATTGCCAGTGGATGCTATAGCAAACTCAACAAGTGTAGTGGATAAGAAATTGTTTCAAACTAAATGTTTAGAATCAGGAGTAACTGACTTGTTATCAGGATGGAAATACAAAAAAGTGATGGAAAATCTGAGTAAATGAGCGGTTGATGGGAAGAGAGGGTAAAAATATAAAAAACAAAGAGGTTTTATAAAGCCTCTTTTTTTGTTATTTAGAGGCTTCTAGTTGCTATATTTACTATCAAAAAATAAATAGGAGCATACTAATGAAACTTACAGAAGCGATTAAGGATTTTTTCTTGCTCCTACTCTCCTGAGTTGGAGCATTGTGTAGTTTGTGGTTGTTTGTATGCATTCCCACTCGGGAGAGTGGGAACAAGGGGAAGTAAGTCCGATTTTTGCAAT
>CAMCYD010000123.1 GCA_945883785.1 Helicobacter pylori PMSS1 | reverse complement strand
CGGCTGAACAACTTGTTGTACTAGCAAATCTTGAAAGTTTAAATGCGGAGTTTATAAAACAAAATCTACCATTTGAAGAGAGACTAATAAGCCTAAATAAAATAGCAATAGAGCAGTTAGAATTACTTCTAAAGTACGAAACTAAAAGAGTAGGAGAAAGAAAATAATGGAATCAATATTATTAACAGGAACAGCAGGATTTATAGGCTCAAACTTTGTACCATATTTCCTAGAAAAATACCCAGAGTACAACTTAGTAAATCTTGATTTGCTCACTTACGCAGGGAACTTAGAAAACCTCGCTGAATGTGAAGGAAATCCTAGATATAAATTTATCAAAGGGGATATTTGTAATCGTGAGCTTGTAGAGTTTATCTTCAATGAATACGATATAAGAGGTGTTATCCACTTTGCAGCTGAAAGCCATGTAGATAATAGTATCAAAAACCCAGGAGTATTCGTCCAAACAAATGTAAATGGAACTTATACACTTGTCGATGTAGCGAAAAACTATTGGATGGAGAAACCATTTAAATATCGTGACCGATATCTAAATGGAATTGTGAATGATGAATGTTTAATGCTTAATGAAAAAGAAGATAATTCAAAATTAAAAATTAAAAATTCAACATTGGAAGCTTCGCTTCCACGGTTTCACCATATTTCAACAGATGAAGTCTATGGAACACTCACTCTTGATCCAAATGATTTGTTTACAGAAACCACTCCCTATACGCCAAACTCTCCATATTCAGCTTCAAAAGCTTCAAGTGATATGATTATTCGAGCATATCATGAGACTTATGGACTAAATACTGTTATCACAAACTGTTCAAATAACTATGGACCAAAACAACACGATGAGAAATTAATACCAACTATCATAAGAAATGCCCTTAAAGGAAACCCAATTCCAATCTATGGTGATGGGAAAAATATCCGAGATTGGCTCTATGTACTTGACCACTGTAAAGGGATAGATATCGTTTATCATACAGGTAAAACAGAAGATACTTATAATATCGGTGGAAGAAATGAAAGAATAAACCTTCAAATAGTAGATAGAATTTGTACTATTTTAGACCAACAAGTACCAAAAGTAGCGAATAGCGGTTGCGAAGCAAACTTTCCTCGAAAAACTAATTCTTCATACAAAGATTTAATCACTTTCGTAGAAGATAGAGCAGGACATGACAGAAGATATGCAATAGATGCTACAAAACTAGAAAATGAGCTTGGTTGGAAAGCAGATGAGAATTTTGATAGTGGGATAGTTAAGACAATTAGCTGGTATTTAAATAAATATGGGGTTAAAAATGACTAACATAATTTTATGCGGAGGAAGTGGCACAAGACTATGGCCAATAAGCCGTACACTTATGCCAAAACAGTTTGTAAAACTATTTGAAAACAAATCACTTTTTCAACTTACGGTTGAGAGAAACTCAAAAGTGTGTGATAGTCAATTTATAGTATCAAATGCAGAGCAATATTTTTTAGCTATTGACCAACTTGAAGAGCTAAGCATCACTAAAAATAAATACTTGCTAGAACCAGTGGGAAGAAATACTGCGCCAGCTATTGCTTTAGCTTGTATGGCTCTTGATTCTGAGGAGTTAGTATTGGTAACTCCATCAGACCACTTAATCAAAAATGAGACAGCATATAAACAAGTTATCCAAAGAGCCAAAGAGTTGGCAACTGAAAATAACTTAGTAACATTTGGTATCAAACCAACATTTGCTGAAACAGGGTTTGGATATATTGAAGCAGTTAGTTTAGATAAAGAAGACGTAAAAGCTTTCCATGAAAAACCAGATTTTGATACAGCTACAAAATATCTTGAAGCTGGAAACTACTATTGGAACTCTGGGATGTTTTTATTTAAAGCAAGAATATTTTTAGAAGAGCTTCAAAAGTATTCACCAGCTATCTATGAAGCTTCACTAGAAGCATTTAACAATGCTAGCAAAGATGAGCTTATTAGAATCAAACATGATGATATGGCAAATATCCCTGAAGACTCTATCGACTATGCAGTGATGGAAAAATCTTCAAAAGTTAAAGTAGTTTCAAGTGATATTGATTGGTCTGATGTAGGAAGCTTTGATGCACTTTATGATGAACTCCCAAAAGATGAAAATGGAAATACTCAAAATCCAAATCATATCTCAATTGATAGTAAAAATAATCTTATTTACGGAAATGAGAGAAAAATAGCAACTATAGATATAGAAGATTGTATCATAGTTGATACTGGAGATGCTTTGCTTATTTCAAAAAAAGGAAGTTCTCAAAAAGTAAAAAATGTAGTAGCAAAATTAAAAGAGTCTAGTTCAGAACTTCATAACATTCATTTAACAGCAAGTAGACCATGGGGAACATATACTGTTTTAGAAGATACACCAGGGTATAAAATCAAAAGAATAGAAGTAAAACCAGGGAAAAGATTATCTTTACAAAAACACTTTCATAGAAATGAACACTGGATAGTCGTATCAGGAACGGCAACTGTGACAGTAGGAAGTGAAACAAGATTAGTACGACCAAATGAATCAACCTATATCAAAATGGGGGAAATCCATAGACTTGAAAATCAAGGGAAAATCCCTGTGATCTTAATAGAAGCTCAAGTGGGAGAATACACGGGTGAAGATGATATCGTAAGAATCGAAGATGATTTTAAAAGAGAATAATATATGAAAAATATAAAAGAAATCATCGCTCAAAGTGGTATAAAGTTTGGAACTAGTGGAGCTAGAGGATTAGTTTCCGATTTTACACCAGAGGTTTGCACTGCTTTTACACAGTCATTTTTAGATGCCATGAAAAAAACTTTTGAATTTAAAAAAGTAGCAGTTGCAATGGATAATCGTCCAAGTAGTCCAGAGATTGCAGGGACAGTTTGTGCTAGCTTAGAAGCCTATGGTTTTGAGGTTGATTTTTATGGAGTATTACCAACTCCAGCTTTAGCACTGCAAGCTATGAGAGATAAAATACCATCTATTATGATTACAGGTAGTCATATCCCATTTGATAGAAATGGTATCAAGTTTTATGCCCCTGTTGGTGAAATAACGAAAGTTGATGAGATTGAAATCGTAAATAATTCAAATCAAATAATATCTATCAAAAGTAATCTACCGCAAACAAAAGAGAGTGCTGAAAAAAATTATATGAATAGATATGCAAACTTTTTTGGCTCTAAATGTTTAAATGGTCTTAAAATTGGTATCTATGAACATTCCAGTGCAGGTAGGGATTTGTATGCAGAGTTGTTTAAGTCACTTGGGGCAGAAGTCATCTCATTAGGTAGATCAGATGAGTTCGTACCAATTGATACAGAAGCAGTAGCAGATATTGATAAACAAAGAGCAAAAGATTGGTCTAAAGAGTATGGTTTTGATGCTATCTTTTCAACTGATGGAGATGGAGATAGACCACTAATTGCTGATGAAAATGGTGATTGGCTACGAGGTGATATAGTGGGACTACTCACTGCACAACATCTTGGAATTGAAGCTTTGGCAGTTCCTGTGAGTTGTAATACTGCTATTGAAAAAAGTGGTTTTTTTAAAGAAGTTGTGAGAACTCGTATAGGATCACCTTATGTTATAGAGGCTTTTAACGAATTAGAATCTTATAAATCATTTGCAGGCTTTGAAGCAAATGGCGGTTTTCTTTTAGGCTCTATTCTTGAACAAGATGGAAATAGATTGGATGCACTTCCAACTAGAGATGCATTGTTACCTTTTATTGTATTACTGAGTCGTGTAGTAAAAGAGCAAGTACCATTGTCTAAACTTACTCAGAGTTTACCACAATGCTTCACATCAAGTGATAGGATTCAAGATTTTCCACTAGAAGATGCTAAGTTGCTTTTAGAAAAAGGGGCATCAAGTTCAGAAACACTACTAAAAAGTTTTGCTTTAGGGGATTTAAAAGTAGTAGATATCAATCAAATTGATGGTTTGAGACTCACACTTGATGATGGAGTGATTGTACACTTGCGACCTTCAGGTAATGCACCAGAACTTCGATGTTATGTAGAAACGAATAGTCAAGAAAAGTCAGATAACCTAGTAAAGCAAGTTCTATCTTCTATTGGGAAGATTGTATTATGAGCAGACTAGTTTCAACTGAACAATTCAAAACAGTAGTAGAGTATGCACCACTCGTTTCTATAGATTTAGTAACTATGTTTCAAGATAAAGTTTTATTAGGTCGTAGAGTTAATAAACCTGCTCTTGGTTATTATTTTACTACAGGTGGAATCGTACGAAAAAATGAGTCGTTTCAAGAAGCCAAAAAAAGAATAGCAAAAGATGAATTAGGGATTGAATTAACACATGAGCCAAAATTCATAGGTGTTTTTGAACACTTTTATGATGATAGTATCTTTGATAGCGTTTCAACTCATTATGTCAATCATGGATATTTGTTAGAACTCGATATCGCACTTGTAAATATTCCAGAAGAACAACATAGTGAATATAAATGGTTTACAATCAAAGAACTTCTTCAAAGTGATGAAGTACATGATTATGTAAAGCTTTATTTTAAAACAGTATAATAAAAAATTAATTAGGAGAAATATTTAATAATGGAAAATCAAAAAGTAGCACTCATCACAGGAATCACAGGACAAGATGGAAGTTATCTAGCGGAATTTTTACTTAAAAAAGGGTATATCGTTCATGGTATAAAAAGAAGAAGTAGTTTATTTAACACTGATAGAATAGACCACCTTTATGAAGACCCACATGTAGAAAATAGAAATCTAATCCTTCACTATGGTGATATGACAGACTCTATGAATCTTACTCGTATCATCCAAGAAACACAACCTGATGAGATATACAATCTTGCTGCTATGAGTCATGTAGCCGTATCTTTTGAAACACCTGAATATGTAGCAAATGCTGATGGTACAGGAACTCTTAGAATACTTGAAGCTGTTAAGCTTTTAGGACTTACAAAAAAAACAAAAATCTATCAAGCAAGTACCAGTGAGCTTTATGGAAAAGTACAAGAAACACCACAAAAAGAAACCACTCCATTTTATCCAAGAAGTCCATATGCAGTTGCTAAAATGTATGCTTATTGGATAACTGTGAATTATAGAGAAGCGTATGGGATGTTCGCTTGTAATGGAATTCTTTTCAACCATGAATCGCCAGTACGAGGTGAAACATTTGTAACTAGAAAAATCACAAGAGCAGCATCTAAAATAGCACTAGGTCTTCAAGATAAACTTTACCTTGGTAACCTTGATGCAAAAAGAGACTGGGGTCATGCAAAAGACTATGTAAGAATGATGTGGATGATTTTACAAGCTGATGAGCCAGAAGATTGGGTAATAGCAACAGGTCAAACTACAACGGTTAGAGATTTTGTGCGAATGAGTTTCGAGTATGCTGGCATCACTCTTGAATTCAAAGGTGAGGGAGTCGAAGAAAAAGGATATGTTGTATCTTGCTCAAATCCAGACTATCAAGTAGAGATTGGAAAAGAAGTAGTTGCCGTAGATCCACGATATTTTAGACCAACAGAGGTTGACCTTCTTCTTGGAGACCCAACAAAAGCAGAGCAAAAACTCGGATGGAATAGAGAATATAACCTCAAAGACCTTGTAAATGATATGATGAAATCAGACTTAAAACTAATGACAAAAGATGTGTACTTAAAAGATGGTGGATATAAAACTATGAGTTATTTTGAGTAAGACCAAAAAAATAAAGGCAGACAGATGAAAACAATAACACTTTCACAAGCAAATCAAGATTTGATAGGACATATAAATTACTCTTTACGGACACATGAAGAGGTAAATATAGCATCTGAGAATGGTGCAATTATTATGCTTCCTCAAGAAGACTATGAATCAATCATGGAAACAGTTAGATTATTGAGTGATAAAAAGTCCCTTAAGGCTCTTTTAGATGCTCATTCACTAAGAGATAATGGAGTTGAACCAGTATCATATAAAGCAGAGGATGTGTTTGGTGATTTATAAAGTCAATATCTTAGCGCAAGCCAATGAAGATCTAAACGACTTAAGAAGAAATGACAAAAATTCTTATATTAAAGTATTCGATTTTGTAAGAGAGATGATGATAGACCCAAGAAATGGAACAGGAAAACCTGAACGATTGAAATACTTTGATAAGGAAGTATATTCAAGAAGAGTAAATCATAAAGACAGACTGGTATATACAATCTACGAAAGTGATAAAACTATAGATATATCTTCTACAAGAGGACACTATGAATAAAGCTAAGATAATGTTGAATTTTAAATTATTAATTTTTAATTGGGGGATTTGTGAAAGATAATATTATTTTAGACAAATCATTTAATTTTGCTATTAGAGTTGTAAAACTATATAAATATTTATGTGATGATAAAAAAGAGTATGTATTATCGAAGCAATTATTAAGAAGTGGAACTTCAATCGGAGCTAATATAAATGAAGCTCAAGCAGGGCAATCAAAGGCGGATTTTATAGCCAAAATGGCAATAGCAAGTAAAGAAGCAAGAGAAAGTAAGTATTGGATAGATTTACTTATCAAAACAGATTATTTAGATATAAACGAAAGTCATGTGCAATCATTACAACAAGATATAGAAGAGATTATAAAACTCTTAACAATTATAGCAAAAAGCAGCCAAGGAAATTAAAATTGGAAAATAATTCAACA
>CAMCYD010000122.1 GCA_945883785.1 Helicobacter pylori PMSS1 | reverse complement strand
ATTGAATAATAAAACAATTGAAATAACAATAAAAATAAAAGATAATTAACAAATCAAGATGGAAATGGATTTAATTGGAATATCGCAACAAACCGTAAAAATCATACTTTTACTTGGATTGCCATCACTTCTTGTAAGTATGGTTATTGGTGTATTGATTAGTATTTTTCAGGCGGTTACTCAGATAAGTGATGCATCACTTTCTTTTGTGCCTAAAATGATTATTGTTTCTGTCTTTATCATTTTATCGCTTCCTTGGATTGGCGACCAGATAACTACATACACAATGGAGCTTTGGGATATGATTTTGATTTTTGGAAAAACATCATAATGATACAAAAACTTTATAATTTTAAGAATACTCAACTCGAACAGCAACTAATTCAAAAAAGACAATTGTCATCCTTGTTGTTTGAAATTGATGAAAAAATACAAAAAACAAATGTGAGTTTATCAACGGCAACCGTGAAAATGTTCGGTTCGATTGGTGACTTTAAGGTATTGGCTATACATAAAAATTCTATGAAATTTGAAATTACTAAATTAGAAAGAGATAAAAAAATGTTGAATATAAAAATAGCTGGTATCGATACAGTGACGATAGAGCTCCAAAAAGAATTAGAACAATATGGGTATATTTTAAAAGAAGAAACAAAAAAAAGAATCAAAAAAGAAGAAAAAAATGACGAAATGATAGCGAGTGAATATATGCAAGCGAAATGGGTGGCTAGCTAATGAAAAAGATATTTTTTATTTCTTTATGGATGTGCATTTTTTGTGTTTCATCGCAAGCAGTTGTAATGCAAGAGGGTGAATTTACAAAAGAAAAAGGAGAGTTATCAAAACTCAAAAAAGATTTGGATATTTTTTATAAAGATAAAGATAATGAGTATAAAAAGCAAAAAGTAGAATTAGAAAATATCAATAAAGATATTCAATCTAAGCTAGATAAAATTGAAGCCAAAAAAGCTGAAAATCAAAAAATATTAGATGAAATAGATGGAAAAATTGTTGATAAATCTATAGAATTATATGCAAAAATGAAAGAAAAATTAGTGTACCAAATACTACAAGAAAAAATAAATAGTGGACAAATTAATGATGTATTTGATATTATAGTTAGACTTAAAGAGAAAAAAGTGATGATTCTTATGAAAATGTTTGATGTTAAAACATCAACTGAGCTTATGGATAGAATGAAAAATTATAAAGATAAAAAAAATTCAGAGGGGAAGAAATAATGGCTGAAGAGAAACAAGAAGCAGTTGGCGAAAAAAAAAGTGGAAATCCAATGATGATTGTCTTGATAGCACTGATAGTAATTCTGATGGTAGCTATTGGTGGAATAGGGTATGTTTTGTACTCAAAAGGTTTTTTTGACGATCAAGCTGCTGGTGATAAAAAAACAGAAGAGCCTGAAAAAAAGGATGAAAAAAATCCTGAAAATGTATTTTTTAATTCTGAAATTAAAGATTTAATTCTTAATGTAACTACATCAAAGGGGAGAGAAAAATTGATGAAACTCTCTTTTTCTATTAAAAGTACTGAGCCTACAATTGATGCTTTGGTTACAGCAAATAAACCTGAGATTGTTGATATTGTCATACATCAAATTAGTTCAAGAAATAGCGAAGAACTCCTTACGGCTGCTGGAAAAGATTTGTTAAAAGAAGAGCTTTTAAGTGAAGTAAATACTATATTAAATGAAGCGGTTGCAGAAAATCCAGAGATTAAAGAAAAAAATATGGTAAAAGATATTTATTTCACAACATTTGTTATTAAATAGAGTTTAAAAAGATGATACTTATAATAAAAGAAAAAAGTAATTATAAACCAATTCTAAGGAAAGTACTGTCGTATGGTTTTTTGATTGGAATGTTTGCTTTATATTATTTTCATATGAGTAATCAATTTTTAGAAAGTAATGAAAAACTAGCAAAAGAATTACAAAAAAATCAAGAGCTTCAAACAAGTAAGTTAGAAATAAATAAAAGAGTTGAAAAAGTAATATATAAAGAGGCTGAAAATTGTGTTGACTTAATTGGGCAAGAAAAAATACAATCTATAAAAATAGTTAAAGATAAATTGTATATCGTATGCGATTGGGATACTGATATAGAGCCTCTTTTTATCCGATATGGTATTATGGCACTTGTTAAATCTACACCAGAAAATATAAAAATAGCTGTAGATTTGAAATTTATAGTAGAGAATAATTATGAAGTATAAAGTATTATTTTTATCCTTGAGTTTTTTTCTCTTTTCTGGATGTACCGCAAAACAGAAAATAGATTTAGACTCAAAGCCTGAACATCAATTTCTACTTATGAAAGACAAAAAAGAAGAAACCATTTTTAAAGGAAGTCTGTATTCTCAGGCAGGTACATCATTGTTTGCCGATAAAAAAGATTTACAAATTGGTGATATTTTGCAAGTAAATATTAGTGAAACATTGACTAAAAACTCTAAAAGTTCAAAAGATTTAACGAAAGACACTTCCTCATCGCTTGGTGGCGGGGTATTTGCAGGGGCCACTGGTGTTACAAATACATTAGGGACAACTGCTAGAATAAATAAACTTAATAATGCACTTGGAGTTGGGTTTAATAGCTCTTCTTCTAGCTCTTTTGGTGGTACAACCGCTGCAAAAGACGATGAAGCATTTACAACAGTTGTATCTGTTGTCATAACAAACATTTATCAAAATGGTAATTATTTCATTAAAGGGTCGAAAGAACTTTTGATTAATGATGAAAAGCAACAAATTTCAATAAGTGGAATAATACGACCTTATGATATTAGTCCTGAAAATACAGTTCTTTCTTCACAAATTGCAAATTTGAAGATTTTGTATGATAAAGATGGTGATGAAAATGAT
This sequence comes from Helicobacter pylori PMSS1, assembly GCA_945883785.1. Classification (GTDB taxonomy): domain Bacteria; phylum Campylobacterota; class Campylobacteria; order Campylobacterales; family Arcobacteraceae; genus CAIJNA01. Next base: position 3,899 of record CAMCYD010000122.1, on the reverse strand, counting down.
TCATTACAAAAACCTTGGGGAACAAAGTTTATAGAAAAAGTATGGCCATTTTAAACTAATATTAAGAAATGACTAGTATAATTTATCAATTAAGGGGTATAAAATGTTAAATTCACTAAATGTAGCGCTTTCTGGACTTTATTCATCAAAAACTCAAGTTGAAAATATCATGAATAATATAGCCAATGAAAATACAGTTGGCTATAAAAAAAGAGTTGTTGATGTCAAAGAATCAGAACATAGTGACAGTAGGATTACGGGGCGAGGTACGACCGTTGAGGGTGTCAATAGAATTACCAATATGTATGTGGCAGATAATTTAACGAAACAACAAAGTAAAAGTGCTGAATATAATGAATTGTCTACAATGTTATCAGACATTGAGTCTATATTTTCTGAAACAGATTCAAGCGGTTTTGCAAATAATCTTGATGGGTATTTCCAAGCCATTGAAGACTTAAGAGCGAATCCTTATAATGAAATATATAGAACGAACTTTATTAATCAAGGGAATATGCTTATTGATGGTCTTCAAAGTTTGTATACTAGTATTGAAGAGAGAGAAAGTGTATCCACAAATGCTTTATCTGATCATATTGATGAAGTCAATGGAATTCTAAACGACATAGGAAGTGTAAATCAGCAAATCCAAGATGCTCTTATTCCTTCCAATGACCTCCTTGATAAAAGAGATTTATTGGAGTCACGATTATCTGAGTATATGCAGATAGATGTCAATAGAGTAGATGAATCATATTCGTTAGAAATTGGTGGAGCAACTGCAGTAAGATACAATACAAACATCCATGAGATTAAAGTAGTCAATGATAATATTGTTCAAAAAGATGTGTATGCTATTGATATTGGCAGTCCGTCGGTCACAAAAAGTAATTTAGTTGATTTAGCAACATGGGATGCCGGAGATACTTTAACTTATTATTATGATAAAGACCACTCCGTAACATTAACTCACGGTACAGATGGAGTTACTGCTACAAATATTGTTCAAAAATTGGTAGAAAAAATTAATCAAGATTCTTATATGAGCAATGATATTATTGCTTTTAATGGTCAATATTCGATAGATGACAAGGGGAATAAAATCCCCATAAGTCCTACAGATATTGACCGTTATTTGATAGTTGAATCGAAAGTTGCAGGCGTAGAGGGGACTTTCCAAGGTAGAATTATTGTAAGTGATAATGTAAATTTGACGGCTAATTTAGTGGAGAAAAATAGTCTCAAAAGCATAGAAGCACAAGACGACATTCATCTTGAAATTTTTGATGAAGAGATACTCCCGCAAGGTGGGAAAGTAAAAGCTATCTTGGATAATGTAGACACAACTTCAAGTGAAAATAATTTTGAAAAATATAAAAAAATGTTGGATGATTTTGCTAAAGCATTGAGTGATATTTCAGAGGGGTATATTTTTCAAGGTAATGGAAATTATGTATCAGGAGAAGAAGCCTCTCTTTTAAATAAAGATAAAGCATCTATGAAAACGATTGGACTATGGAATGGAACGAGTGTTAAAACACTTAGTTTTAATAGTTCTACTGTTAGAAATTTATCACAAGAAGATTTAGATTATCTTTCAACTATCCATTGGAATGAGAAGATTAAAATAGGAAATGATGAAAATACATCATTTTCTAAGTTTTATCAAAATATTAAGATTACAATTTCGGCAGATAAAGAAAATACTAGTTATTTGAAAGATACGCAAGATTCAGTTACACAGTCATTAAGAGCAACATATGATCAATTGGTAAAGGTTGATAAAGATTCTGAGATGGTAGATCTTATCAAATTTCAGGCTGCATATGAGGCAAATGCGAAACTTATTACTGTAGTGGATGAGATGTTGAAGACGATTTTAGGGATGAAATAAAAAGTGTATATGATGAGAAAGGATAAAATATGGCAACTGGTATATTAGGACTTGGATCAAGTGGTTCGAACGGACTTAGTCAAGAATTTATTGATAAATTAAAAGCCGCAGAAGCAAAAAGTAAGATTGATCCTATTACAACAAAATTGACAACTTGGGATACAGAATTAGAAAAAATAACTGTCATAGAAACCAAAGTAAAAGAGCTTTTAACCGCTATTTCAAATTATGATTTATACAAGAGTACACCAAATGCTTTTAATCAAGTAACTGCAAATACATCAGGAAGTTCAGCTGTTTTTAGTGCAACAGATGTCACTGGACTAACACCTGGTTCAACAACTATAACAGTAACACAGTTGGCTCAAAGAGATGTGTATCAAACAAATACTTTTACTGATAAAGATACACTAATCGGTGAAAGTACTCTTTCAATAAAAGTAGGTGGTGTTGAAGCTGGACCTTTTTCAACTACAGGAAAAACATATCAGCAATTAGCAGATGATATAAATTTGAAAGGTAACTTAAAAGCTTCTGTTGAACAAGTTGGAGATAGTGAATATAGACTTGTAATAAAAAGCAAAGAGAGTGGGGAAGCGAATAAACTTACTGTTAGTGGAGGATTTGGTAGTGCTGCTAGCTCGACTATTAGTGATTTTGCTACAAATATGGTAGCTGGGCAGCTTACAATAAACGGAGATGACATACCTATTACAAGCAGTATGAATTATGACGATGTTATTGCGGCAATAACTAATTCTCAAGGTGGAAATAAATATACAGCTTCGAAAGCTGGAAATACTATTGAGATAAAAGCAAATGATGGCTCATCAGTAAGTGTTGTTGAAACTGGTGATAATGGACTTAATTTTCAAAATACAAGCCATGTGGTTAGTGCTCAAAATATGAAAGCAAGTATTGATGGTGTAGCTTATAATGTATCTTCAAATACTATTACGATACAAGGTAACCTCGCAATGACAGCAGTTGAACTTGGAAACTCAACTATCTCTATACAAAGTGATACTAGTACAATTGCAGGTGGACTGGAAGACTTTGTAGCGAAATACAATGAGCTTACTGATTTGATTAATGCTGAATCTTTTGCGGAAGATTCGTCTCTTAGTGATATAGGTAGTTTTAAAACGATTATGGGAACCATTAAAAATGCCCTTTTTGCGAATTATGGTCCAGATGAAGATGAAAATATCTTTAATTATGGTTTTTCACTTGATGCAACGGGACACATAGCAATAGATAGCACAGTCTTTGCAACTGCTGTCACAAATGATACTGATGGTCTGAAGTCTTTATTTATTGGTGTAGCAGAAAAACCTGGACTCGGAACTGTCTTAAAAGAATATCTTGATGGTTTAGATGGCTATGATGGTGCATTAACATTATATGGTACACAAATGGCTGATAATAAAACAAAACTTGAAGCAGACAAAATAAAAGCTCAGGAATTATTAGATAGTAAATATTCACTTATGGCTCAACAATTTGCTTCATATACCGCTTTAATTACTCAGATGGAAGCTTCTTTTAGTGGATTAAAGATGATGATTAGTGAATCAACTTCAGGTAGCTAGGCAACTCTAATCATAAAATATTGTCATCAAAAAGCAAACTAAAGCTTATATTGTATGTCATTGCGAGGAACGAAGCAATCCATAGTCGGCTTCGTGGATTGCTTCGTTCCTCGCAATGACAGTTTCTATGTTTTAGTTTGCTTTTTGATGACAATATTTGCGATAAATTTTAAAAACTAAATAGGAGCATAGCTGTTCCAAAACAAACCAAAGAGCAACTTGTTTGGGGCTTTTAGCATTACGATAGAGCATAACAAAACTATAGAGTCACTTGCAAATTCAAACAAATGATTATAAACAGTTTCAATCATCATCTTTCCCCTTTAAAAATAACCATTTACAGGGAGTAAATAGTGATTTTTAAAGTGAAAATCTAATAATTGCTACTATTCATACTCAAAATCTTTGAATTT
>CAMCYD010000121.1 GCA_945883785.1 Helicobacter pylori PMSS1 | reverse complement strand
TTGGAGATGAATCTGATGAAAATCTTGTAGTTAGTGGAGGTAATTGTAACTTATATGTTTCGTAAGGTAACAGGTCAGGAAAAGAATTTAGATTTGAAAAAAGTTGTCTAGTAGTTTTGGGGTAGTATAAGTCTTTATAATTATTTGCATTAATGTTATTTATTACTTATTTTTTGAATAAAATAAAAATAAATTTTGGTACTTATTTTTTATTTGAAAAGAATTGGCTAAGCTTTATGAAACAATCTGTTATAATCCAAAAATTTTTAAGAAAGGTTGCCATTTTGAAATCTCCTCGTGGTTTTGGACAAAAATATTTTACTTTTGCTTCAATACAAGCTCATACAGTACAAATATCCCTAGATAAAATGGTAACTATTTCAAAATCGTTAGTTTATAGACAAAGTAATTCTGCAGATGGAGATGAAGAGGAGTCTCCTCCACTTGATGAATTTTCTTCTCTTCTTATAAACTTTCAAGATTCAAAACCTTGCCATTGTAATTGTCTTTTTCAAAATAAAACAACTCTTGCTATTACTTTATTTAGATTTATCCCTAGATGTCCTTATTATGACACTTTTTTTGCTTTTCGACGAACAGGCGTTCATCCTCCACTTTAACCTCTCTTTTTAACATTAAACATCAAACAATATCAAAATAAAAAATAAAAAGGATAAAGCTATGTATAAAAATAGTGCTATTGGTTTCCCAAGAATTGGGGAGAAAAGAGAATTGAAGTTTGCTTTGGAAAAATACTGGAGCAAAGAATGCAACTTTAACGAAGTTGAAAAAGTAGCAAATGAATTAAAACAAAGACATTGGAAATATCAACACAATGCTGGAATTGAACTTATCAGCTCAAATGATTTTTCATATTATGACAATATGCTAGATACTATCGTCATGTTAGGTTGCGAGCCACAAAGATTTCAAACTATTAAGGATAAAACAGAACAATATTTTGCAATGGCAAGGGGAAATAAAGAAGCAACTGCAATGGCTATGACAAAGTGGTTTAATACAAACTACCACTATATTGTCCCAGAACTTGATGCACATCAGAAATTTACACTTGATAGTTCAAAAATTATTGCAGAGTACAACGAAGCAAAAGATTATGGGATACAAACAAAAATCAATCTTATCGGTCCAGTATCCTTTTTGGCACTTTCACAAAGTATTGATGGAAGCGATTTATTTTTACTTTTTTCAAAAGTGATTAGCGTATATTGCCAACTTTTAGAGGAGATCTCTACTTTGGACGCTGAAATCATTGTCGACTTTCATGAGCCATATTTTGCAAAAGATATTGAACCTTCAAAATTATTGCTTTTAAAACAAGCTTACGAGAAATTTGGAAATCTATCTTCAAAACTAAAACTCATAGTGACAACCTATTTTGAGCACTCAAATGAAGCAACAAATATTTTAGTTCATTCCCCTATCTGGGCTATTGGACTTGATTTTGTAGCAGGAAGTAACAATACCAAAAGTTTAGAAGCAATCGAAAAAAGTGGAAAAATCCTTTTTGCTGGAGTGGTAAATGGAAGAAATATTTGGAAAAATGATTTTGAAAAATCGTTAGCATTACTAGAAAATATAGCCTCAAAGGTAGCAAAAGAAAAAATCGTAATTACCTCAAGCTGTTCACTTCTTCACTCCCCTTTTACACTCCAATATGAAGAAAGATTAGATAGTGAAATCAAAAATTGGATGAGCTTTGCAGTGGAAAAACTAGAGGAGATACATATCCTCTCAAAACTTTTCTTTCAAAATGAATTGAGTGAAAATGAAAAAGCACTTATAACATGCAATAAAAATGCAATTTTATCTAAAAAAACATCACCTAAAATTCATAATAGTAAAGTAAAAAACAGAGTTTCTACTATTACAAAATGGGAAAGGGGAGTTGATGTAAAAGAGAGACTCCAAATACAAAGGGAAACTTTACATTATCCAAATCTAGCAACAACTACCATTGGGTCTTTCCCTCAAACAAATGAACTGCGAAATATACGAAAAGAGTATAAAACAGGTGTAATTAATGGAACAGAGTATGAAAATTATTTAAAAACTTATATTGATGATTGTATAGCAAGACAAGAAGAGATTGGGCTTGATGTATTGGTGCATGGAGAGCCTGAGAGAAACGATATGGTTGAGTATTTTGGTGAACTTATGAATGGATTTGTTTTTAGCCAAAATGGTTGGGTACAAAGTTACGGAGCACGATGTGTCAAACCCCCTGTCATTTTTGGTGATGTGAGTTTAGAGAAACCTATGACAACAAAATGGATAACATATGCCCAAAGTAAAACAAATAAAATTATGAAAGGGATGTTAACTGGACCTGTTACAATTATTAACTGGTCATTTGTGAGAGATGATGTAGCAAGAAGTGAAGTTGCTTACCAAATAGGGCTTTGTTTGGCTGATGAGATTGATGATTTACAAAAAAATGGAATCAAAATTATCCAGGTTGACGAAGCTGCATTTAAAGAGGGTTATCCTCTTAGAGATACAAATATCCAAGAATATGAAGAATGGGCGGTTAAAAGCTTTAAACTCACTACAAGTTTGGCACTCCCACAAACACAAATTCATACCCATATGTGCTATAGTGAATTTAATGACATTATTCATACGATAGAAGCAATGGATGCTGATGTGATAACAATTGAAACAGCAAAAAGTGGAAATAAACTCCTTAAAATCTTTAAAAGTTCAGGTTATTCAAAAGAGATAGGACCAGGGGTTTATGATATTCATAGCCCAAGGATTCCAACTCAAGAGGAGATAGAAAAACAGATTTCACTTTTACTTGAAGTACTACCAAAAGAGCAACTGTGGATAAATCCAGATTGTGGACTTAAAACAAGAAAATGGGATGAAGTGATGCCAAGTTTGAAAAATATGGTTGAAGCAGTTAAAAAGTTTAGATAAATTAGAAATGACAGCATAAAAATTAAAAAAGAGGTAAAAATTGATATATTATAAAAGCCCAATAAAAAGAAGAAGATAAATAGATGATGATTGATATTTTGCTATATTTAGATGTGGGTTTTATAATTTATTTAATCATTAACTATAAAATCTTGTCCGTCTCGGATAATTTTATTCTAGTTGTAGCAATTATATTTTCATTTATTGATATTGAATCTACAGAACTTATTGATATCAAAATCTTAATATTGGCAATGCTTATTTATGAAACAATTAAAGTTTATAGAAAAAAATCAGCGATAACTAGATAAAAATTAAAATGGGTAAACTATTCAAATTCATAATCAATATTTTGATAACACCTGTTTTTACATTTTTTATAGGTTATGGAATATTTCAAGAAACATCGAAAATAGTTGGGGTTATAGTATGTATAATCGCACTTATTTTCTTAATATTTGAACTGATTGGTTTTGTTTCAGATGATAAATATTAATGATTTTGATAAAAGATACAACGGAAATGTTAATATAATAGCGGTGCTATCTGAATAAAAAATAATCTAACTTCTGCTTGTATCTTTGTTTGAATATGTGTATCATATAGCTTCAAAAAAAGTATAGTATACTATGGAAAAATAGACGGGAATCCCTATGGCAAAAAAAGTAACTATCACTTTAGAAGAAAAAACTCAAGTTATCAAGGAAGCATTGCAAGATTATTTTGATGTACAAGCTGTAACAAAAACAGTTCAAGACTATAAAATGGGAACTTTGCAAACAGTATCACACCAAAATGTAGGAACATCTCTTGGCTTAGATGTGTATCTCTAAATATTCGAAAAGGAAATGACCATGGAAATAAATACAAATATCAAAACTTATACGAACAACCCAACTGTAACAAGTGCTACAAAGGGGCAAAGTTTAAATGAATTTGCACTTAATCTGGCTCCTGAAATGTATATCAACACAGAACTTATTGATGAAATTACAAAAAATATAAGCCAACTTAGTTACGAAGATGCCAAACAATACAAACCCCAAATAGATGAGTTTTTTAAGCAAAAAGGGATTACGGATGAAACTCCACTATCAAGTATGGTTTTTATGGCATTTCCTTGGATAACAACGATTAATTTAACAAATGATGAGAGTTTCAATAAGACATTGTTTGACACGGTTAAAACAAAGGAAGACCCACAAACAAGTGATGGATTTATGTTTATGCTGAAAACAATTCACAATATGGAGTATGCTGTTGGTAAAAAAGAATATCCATGGGAAATTATTACACTTGATGAAGCTTATGGAAATAGTCCGTATCTTTCCAAAGGTGAAGCGAAACAAACAGATATAGCGAACTTTTTTGATAAAGTGATTCGTGCTTATAAAGATTTATTAGCAAACTTTCCGATGGATAATATTTATGAGCAAACTGTCAGAGGATTAAGAGATTTGGAAGATTTGGAGCTTCAGTATCAAAAAAATGTGAGTGAAAATAAATCACTTTTGGAACAATTAACTCGAAATACAAAACCAAATCCACTTGAACAACTTTTACAGGCAAAGGTTTTATAATCTAATCCAGCTCGCTTCGCTCGCTACATCTCTGTACTATCAACCGCTCCACTCCATAAAAGAAGCTTATTTTTTGCTTAACTCTTACGAGCTCAAGCAAACATAAGCTTTTTTATTCCGTTTCGCTACTTCAAGGCAATCCCAAACTCCCCGAGCTAAGCGAACCGCAAACCCAGAAACTATCCCTAAAATTCAAACTCTCCTATAATCTTGATTGAAGTACCACTCAATCGCCGTGAGGCTCTTTTTGTCATTGCGAGGCACGAAGCAATCTATCAACAATAATAAACACCGTCAACAAAATGTAAGCGGATAGCTAAAAAAGTCTAGTTCCATTCGTGCCTCACTCCATTGAAAATAGCCTATTTTCAAACTTTTTTATCTTTGCAATGATTATCTTTCCGTTCTACTCCAAGATAAGGAAGCAGATATTTTCTATATTGAAAACAAGATTTTCAAGACATAAAATTAGTTTGTTTTATCCCTATCCCGTTCCCCAAAGGGGAAGCCCCACCATTCCACTTACATTCCATAAAGAAAACTGATTTTCCCCTTACCTTTTGAGTCTATCCGTGGGGACTTCGTGCCACTACTAGACTCATTTTTTAGGGACACTATCGTTGTACCAAAAAAACAAGCCAAGGGAAAAATAAGTTTTTTTACTCCATCCGTTCCACTTCCCGCCCTACCTATCGCAAGCGATGGTTATTTTTGAAAACAAAATAACAAAATCTTCATCTTTTGGCAAAAGCATTAGTTCCTCAAACTTTTTCGCCACTCCAATATAAATTATTATTTTCTGACCAAATACTGAAACTAAAGATTAAGTATAGCTCCAGAAAAAATAATTTAATTCCATTTTGAAAAAGCTCGAAGAACTAACGAAAGAGGCAAAGCCAAAAGATGAAGATTTTTGAAAATATTTTCAAAAAAAAGAGAAGAGAAAAGCTCTTCAGAATCTTCTCTAAGGCAAACAAATTTTAAAGGAGAACACGACAATGACACGACACGACATAGAAAACGAATTTAGGGGAGTTTCAGGACTCAATGAAGCAAAAAAGATTTATAAAAGATTAGCTAAAAAGTTGCACCCAGATGTAGGGGGAAGTGATGAAGAGTTCAAACTTTTAAATGGAATTTATACCGATTTGGTGGAGCATAAGATTTATTTTTCAAATGAAAGCAAGTTTGATATTGAGTTAGAAAAGATAATTTCAAAGATACTTCATTTTGAAAATATCACTATCGAAGTAGTTGGGAGTTGGATTTGGCTAAGTGGTGAAACGAAAGCTATCAAAGAGAATTTAAAAGATTTGGGCTTCAAATGGGCAAGTAAAAAAATGCAGTGGTACTATGGAGAGATGAAAGGGAAAAGCCACCACGAAAAAAGTATGGATGAGATAAAAAGCAAATATGGTTGCGAGACTTTGAAGAGTGAGGGGAAGAGAAAATTATCCGCTTGATAGCGGATAATTTAGATCTGAATCAATCACAAATAAAAAAGGCTGACCGTTTCTGGGAGTGTGAACAGTGCAAAAAAACACTTCTAGCCACGGAGTGGATAAATATCACTTAGGCACTGCCCACCCACCCCGAAAGACTCTCGTTTTGCTTCGCAAAACTTGAGCCATCGGTCAAGCCCAAAATTTGTTTTAAAAAAGAAAACTTTTCAAATGCCGTGCTTCGCACGGGCATTGAAAAATTAATAAAAGCAAGTGTAATTTATAGTATAGGTGTAACTGTAGGTGTATTATTAAAAAATTTCTGAAACTTAAAAAGTCTTATAAAGTCCGTATTTATAGTAGTTTTGATTGTATGTATGATTAAAATGGTGTCAAGAGAGGGACTCGAACCCTCGACCTCCGGCTTATGAGGCACAATCATTATGTTTCCTTAAGCCAATTATCGTTGCTTAAAGCCCTATTTCTAGGGATTGTAATTTCCTATTAATTCTTTTTAATATATAATCAATTCATAAAAAGGTGTCACCCATTTGAAAGAGGCAAAAATGGCAATCAATATAAATGATTATCCAAATGAGATAGAAACTGGATTAAAAGCTAACAAAGATTACAACAAGTTTTTATATAGATTTAAAAAAGATGGAGTCACCAAGAGAGGTATCATTGATGTAACCTGCATTCCCGAAACACCTAACAATATTTCCTTTATAAAACAATCATAAAACCCTTATTTATCGACAATTTCTATAATTTACTATTGACTTTTAAATCGTTATGTGTTATAATACACCTAACGATTATAAAGGATAAATGATG
>CAMCYD010000120.1 GCA_945883785.1 Helicobacter pylori PMSS1 | reverse complement strand
AAGGGTAGAGCTATTATCTCCAACATACTGTAAATCTTTTTCAACTGTTACTACAGTAGCAATTGAAAAAGATTTACAGTATGTTGAAGCACTAGCTCTATTTTAGTATGTATTTATTGTTTCATTTGGTATTAAATAATTGGCGAATTCACATCATTAACGAATACCCATTGTCAACATTCTACCATCCAAACCTGTCAATTCACTAAAAACCTCATAAGGCGTTTTAAATCCTGAACATTTTCTAGGACGAGAATTCAACTTGTCAACTGCTCTTAAAACCTCTTCAACCGCAATATCTATAAGCTCCATCCCTTTTGGAAAATATAGCTATCACAAAGCAAACTAAAACATAGAAACTGTCATTGCGAGGCACGAAGCAATCCACGAAGCCGACTATGGATTGCTTCGTTCCTCGCAATGACATACAATATAAGCTTTAGTTTGCTTTTTGATGACAATACAAGCTCCATCCCTTTTGGAAAATACTGTCTTAAAACCTGCATTCCCGCCAACTCATAACGAGCTAGGTATTTCAATGCTCATGTTGCCATAAATATCTTTTTGTTTTTGGAGTATCTCTCCAACTTTTAATTTGATTTGGTATAATTTTTTAGGAAACAATTTTTAGCTAAATAAATGCTAAATAGATATAGAATGCTAGCAGTAGGAATGACTAATACCAAATAAAGTGTCAAAATACAAATCAAAAAAAATGAGAGCAGTATGTCAAATCAAAAATTCAATTTTAACTTTCTTATAAATGTGTCGATGAAATATCTTCTTGTAGTATTTTTATGTGCCAACAATCTTTTTGCACTTTCTATTAGTAGCAATGATGAATACAAGGTGTTTCAAACAGAGAAATATTCGATAATTTTTACAAAAATGTATGAAAAAGAGGCTCTATTTATCAAAGAAAATTTGGATGATTTTTTGAAAGTCAACGATACCTCTTTTGGATATTCTTTTGATGAGCCATTACGAATTGTTTTAGTTTCAAATAATATTCAAGTAGCAAATGCTTTTTCTACCCAAATCCCATACAATATGACCGCATTTTATAATGGTGGTTCTTCGATGGTGGATTATTTTGGAACTACTTCGTGGTTGACAACTATTTTAACTCATGAACTTATTCATAACTATCAAGTCAATGCTAAAAAATCTGAGGTTTCAAAAACACTTCACAAATATCTTGGAAACAATTTTATGCCTGTTTGGGCAAGTATCGTTCCCCTTTGGACTTTACCAAATTTGATGTTGCCAACAGGAATTTTAGAAGGAAATGCGGTACTAAACGAATCTATATATGATAATGGGGGAAGACTTTACAATGGGAGATTTCAAGCACTTATAAACTCGTTGGTTTTTTCAAATAAAATAACCACAACTTCTTTTTTAAATGATACTTTAGAGTTCCCATACACAGAGGGAAAATATATAGTTGGTGGGTATTTTATGAAATATTTAGCAAGCATTTATGGGATAGATAAAGTAAATAGCTTTTTTTATAATCATTCTATACATTCTATAAATCCATTTTTATTAAATCGTTCTTTTTATGAAACTTTTGGAGTTGGTTATGAGAAAGCAATCAATGGTTTTGTTGCAGATTTAAAACTCTCAAATCAAGGTTTTTCACCACTTTTGGAGGGGACAATTTTAGCTACTTCAAAAAGTGAGATTTATTTGAGTAAACTTGATAAAGAGATTGTATTTTTGAGTACGGATTTGAAAACTAGAGCAATTTTAAATAGTTTTGACAGTGTTACAAATCAACTTACCAAAAAAGAAACTACTTTGAAAAATGGTGCTCTTTTCAAAATTGCTAACAAACTCTATACAAGTAGTGATGGATTTATCTCTTCAACTCTTTATAAGCAAGGGCTTTTTGATGAAAATTCAAATATTTTACCCGAAACAACAGGAAAAGCTATCCAAGATATACAAAATGGAAAAATAGCTAGTTTTAAAATAAGTGAATCTTTTGATAAACCAGCTTTGTATTTAAACGATGAGTTTATTGATTTTGTATCCTCTGGAGCTATTTTGGATGAGCAAGGAAATCTGTATTATTTCAAACAAAATGGAACCGAAAGGACACTCTATAAAAATAAAATGCCTCTTTTTAGTTTCAAGGGGTATGCGTCAAAAGTTGTCGATGTTGTAGCTGATACAATTTATTTTATTTCAAATTCTCAATATGGAAGTGCTTTGTACGCATATGAAAACAAAAGTGAGAAGTTTTATAAAATTACAGAAGCTGACGATATCATCAGTGCAAAAGTGATACATGAAAATAAAATAGTAGTGACAACACTAGATGCAAATGGCTATAAAGCGATTGTATTAGAGAATTTTAAGAGGGTATTTTTAGATAGTTTACCTCAAAGTATATCTATAAAAAATCCAGCAAATTTCACTTTCAATACGAAAATTTCAGATGCAAATTTGACAGCTTCAAACTACAATGAGGTTAAAGAACTTCAATTTAGTATGCTATATCCTTATTATATAAGTGATTCTACAAAAGGGGATACTTACTCATTGAGTGCTTTATTTTTGGACCCAGTGATGTTTAATATGCTTAATATTAGTGTTTTGAAAGATTATGAGACAACAGTGGCTGGTGCTACTTATACCAATGAGAGAACTCTCCCTTTTGAACTTTCTTATTATAATGTTTCGCAAGAGGTTCCCGATTCGCAAGATAGGGGATATTTTGCAAAAGCCAAAATATATGCGCCACTTTTTAAAAATGATGTGAATGTTCTTAATGCCGAACTTCATCACTATAAAGATGATGAACATAAACAAAAAGAACCAACAACACTCTCTTTGAAATATGCCTATACTGAAGAGTATGCATTAGGTAGTAAGCCTTATTTTAATTATGATTTGGAAGGTTTGATGCGAAAAGATAGAGGGGAAACCGCAAAAGGTGCAAAAGTAAATCTTAATCGTTATCTGTTTGGAGAAACATATTTTGATATCAATGGGAAAATAATACAAAATTCCGCTTTTAATGCTTACGAACAACAAGGAATCCATCTTGTGGACAATGTATTAGGGCTTCCAAAAGATAATACAAATGTTTTGATTGAAGGGCTTGATGATGATATGTTTGTTCAAAAAATAAGCTCTGCTGGAGTAGGGTTCTCGTCAACATTTTATTTGAATAAATATTTTGCAGCATTTCCATTTTCTATCAGAAAAGAGAGAATTTTCGGCTCATTTAATAGCTATGATATTCAAACAAATAAAAATGCAACCATCAAGGAAAAGATTGTGGGCGTTGAATTTGATGTGTTGTTTTTACATAAATTATCTTTACCATTTACTATCAAATATATTCACAATGATTATGCTTTTAATGATAAAAAAATAATTATTCAAATTGGTGGAGAGTTTTAATGAGTTGAAGGCATAAGTTTCTTCCACTCATTAATCTATAGAGCCACTTGCAAATTCAAACAAATGATTATAAACAGTTTCAATCATCATCTTTTTACTTTAAAAATAACCATTTGCGAAGAAGCAAAAAGTGATTTTTAAAGTGAAAATCTAATAATCGCTACTATTCATACTCAAAATCTTTGAATTTGCAAGTGGCTCTCTCCTGTTGCCAATTCCTCAACATCAATCATAGCACTATCAACTATCTCTTGACTTATTTGTTTTGTGGGGTTGATACTTGATTTTTCTTTGAAAATTTCTATTTGTCGTACAATATTATCTTTCCCTTTTGAGAATTTTCCATAAGCATCATCATAAGTTTTTTGAGCGAGTCCAAGACTTTTGCCAACTTTTTCAAAATCTTCTACAAATCCTCGTACTTTCCCATACAATTTCTCAGCAAGTCGTATCACTTCGGTTGTGCTTTGAGCTTGTTTTTCGTATCTCCAGCTATTTTCTACAGCTTTAAGTGCGACTAATAAGGTAGTAGGGGATACCAGTACAATTTTTTTCTTAAATGCTTTGTCAAAAAGTCCTTTATCGTTTTCAAGTGCCAACATTAAAGCACTTTCAATAGGGATAAACATAAAAATAAAATCAAGTGTATTGACCCCTTTTAGCTCTTCATATCGTTTGCTTGCAAGTAAATCTATATGGGAATTGATAGATTTTATATGTAAAGCAAGATAGATTTGTTTTTCATTGTCATCTTCACTTGAAACATATTGTTCATAGGAAGTGAGAGATGTTTTTGCATCGATTATCACTTGTCTATCATTTGGAAGATTGACTATAACATCTGGTCGATATTTGGTCCCCTCATCATTTTGCAAGGACTCTTCTCTTATGTACTCTTCCCCTTTTCTAAGTCCTGAACTTTCAAGTACTCTTTCAAGTACCATCTCTCCCCAACTCCCTTGAGTTTTATTTTGTCCTTTGAGGGCAGTCGTGAGATTGTGAGCTTCTATTGACATCTTTTGATTGAGTTCTTGAAGGGTTTTGAGTTCATTTTGTAAAGCACTTCTGTCTTTCGCTTCTTTGTCATAAACATCTTCAACTTTTTTCTTAAAATCACTCAGTTGCTGTTTCATTGGGTTTAAAATATGCCCCAAGCTTTCTTGATTTTGTTCACTAAATTTTTTGCTATTGCTATCTAAAATTTCAGTTGCTAGATTTTTAAATTGTTCTTTTAATTTTTCTTCATTTGCTTTAAAATCATTTAATCTTGCGTGCATCGCTTTGGTTTGTTCTTCAAGCGAAGTTTTGTATCTTGAATTTTCCTCTTTTAAAGTTATGAGTTCTTCTTGCTTTTGCCCTAAAATTTGTTGCTGTTTGGACTCTTTTATTGTACATTCTTCTTTTATTTTTAGTATTTCAGATTCTAATTTTGACAGGTTTTTAACTCTTTCTGTAAACTTTGCAAGTTCAATCTCATGGTGTTGATTGAGTGATTGTATTGATTTGAGATTGTTTTCCAACACCTCTATTTGTTCTTTTTGAGTTTGATTTTTCTTATATTGGAAGAGTGACAATGCACAAAAAATGATTATGATTACACTAACTAAACTTATTATTTCCATCTAAAATCCCCTTTTTTGTTTTATTTGTTATTAAATGAGACCACTGCACAATAGAGGATTTTGTTCAAATTCAAGGCGAAATTTAGTCAAAAGCATCGTTGTGCAGTGGTCTCTAAATTCCGGGTGCTTTCCACATAGAGGTAGTGAGTCCCCTATCTACAAGTTTCAGTTGTTCTTCATAAAGTTGTATCCATTTTGATTCTATTGCTTCATATAGTGTATGATTTTCCATATTTGGAAAATACTCTTTTTCAAAAGTAACCAATTCTTTTGAAGCAATTTTGAGTGAGTGAAAAATTCCAGCACCAACTCCAGCACACATACAAACACCTAAAGCTGTGGCTTCTGTAATCTTTGGTATTTTGATAGTGCAACCTGTGACATCGGCTAAGATTTGACACCAAAGAGAGCCTTTACTAGCACCTCCTGCAAAAACTATCGTATCTATTTTTATCCCACTAAACTGTTTGATTTTTTTGAGATTGATGTTTGAGACGATACAAGCATTTTCTTCCAAACTTCTAAACATCGAGGCTTTATTGCAGATATTTGCATCAAGTGAGAGGTTTAGAAATGAGGGGCTTGCATGGTACCATTTTCCATATTTCATACTATCGCTAAAAATAGGGATGATGCCGTATGAACCAACTGGGATTTGTTTCGCTTTTTCTTCTAAAATAGCGTAAGTATCGATTCCATTTTGTGAACTTTCCAATTTTTCTAAGTCACAAAAAGCATCTCTAAACCATCGCATAATGAGTCCACTAAAAAATGTTATCCCTTCAGCTTGACTCAATCCCCCAATAACATGTGGATTGACACGAATATTCATATCAAGTGGAGGTTGTGTAGATGATGAAATATTGACTATTTGTTGCCAAAAACTTCCACCCAAAATAGCAACTTCTCCGTTTTCTACCACTCCAAGTCCAAGTGAACCAAGTTGAACATCACCACCGCCAACTACAACTTTTGTATTTGGACTTAAATCAGTAGATTTTGAAGCTGTTAAACTCACTGTTCCGATAACTGTTCCACTTTCAAAACAAGGAGGAAAGATATCGTTTTTTAGTCCAATTTGCTCCATCATCTCTTTTTCCCAATCTCTTTTTTCGAGATTAAATATTCCAGTTGTTCCACCATTGCTAGGGTCTGTTGCTATTATGCCACTGAGTTTGAAAAGTATCCAGTCGCTTATCATAGAGATTTTTGCTACTTTATTATAAATATCTTCGTGATGATTTTTGAGCCATACTATTCTAGGAATTGCCCCAAGTGCAAATGTTTGACCTGAACGCTCGTAAAAACTCTCTTCAATATGGGGATAATTTTTTTTCAAAAATTTTACCTCTTCACCAGCCCTTGCATCTACATTTGCAACTGCCCAAAGTTCATTGTTATTTTCATCATAAAGGACAATTCCCTCTCTCATACTAGATGCACTTAGCGCTACAATATCATTTGAGTTTATTTTGCTTATCTTTAAAACATCTTTGATACATTCCGTTATCAAATTCCAGTTATTTACACAGTCAAATGCCATACTATTAGGGATATTTTCTTCACTTTTATGTGTCCATTCTTGTTGTGAAAGAGCGATTTGCTCACCTTTTAAATCAAAAAGAATTGCTCTAAAACTGCCTGTTCCACCATCAAGTGCAAGTAGATATTTATTCAAGGATGCTCCTTTTAAGATTATTTGTTTGTAGAAATATTTATACCAAATGAAATAATAAATGCACACTAAAACAAAGAGATAAAATAGTAGATTTGTAAAAATTATCTTGAAGCTTTAGCTAGCTAAAGTGAAAGAGAATTTTTACAAAGATGCATTTTAGGCTTTTTGCCCGAAGGGTAGAGCTATT
>CAMCYD010000119.1 GCA_945883785.1 Helicobacter pylori PMSS1 | reverse complement strand
ATTCAAAGATTTTGAGTATGAATAGTAGCAATTATTAGATTTTCACTTTAAAAATCACTATTTACTCCCTGTAAATGGTTATTTTTAAAGGGGAAAGATGATGATTGAAACTGTTTATAATCATTTGTTTGAATTTGCAAGTGGCTCTTATATATTACTATTATTCTGAGTTTTATTTTTAGAAATACTAAATAATTTATCTTTTGATTTGAAAATAATTACGAGTTAGCTTTCTAGATATCACCGCGAGGAACGAAGCAGTCCAAGAAGCTGATTTTTCACAGAAACTTTTTACTTCGTGAAACCGCACCTAAAATTAATAATAAGATTTAAAATGTAAAATGTGTATCAGTCTATAAAATGATAAAAAAATCACTTATAGAAAATATCTATAAAGTTCGTATCTATCGATAAAATTCCCGAGTAGCCGTTGACCATTTGGTCGGCCCTAAAAGCCAAATCCCCACCTTTGAAATCAAAGGCAGAGACTTTAGGTAAGAGATGACTTCAGGAATACAAATATCTATAAAAGACAAAGATTACACATCTATCATACTACGGTTACCCATTTAGTAAAGTTATCGGACCCTCATATTATGGAAATCCCGAACTACCTAGGAAGAGGTATTTTAACAAAAATCAGGTATTTATTTGCTGAAAAAAGAGTTGTTCAACTAATGCTGTTAAGGTTGTTTCCAAGATAAGATTGTTTTTTTTATGTCTATAATATTTTGATAAAACAATTCATTTGATTCTTTCAAACAGTGTTTGATAAATTTAATTTCAGCAACTGTAAAACCTTTTGGGTCTTTATCGCTCAATTTAGTACCATCAGCAAGAAGTTCAATTTTTTTTAGTTTTGTGTTTGAAATTCGTGCATAATAGATAATCTCAAAAGAACCATCATCAAGTTTTTCTAAAGTAACATAAATATAAGGTTCATTTATGGTGTCTATATTTAAAAAAGAAATATCATTGTCAACCAATAACTCCTTTAATGTATTTTTAGAAACGAAACCAATATAAACTTTTGAATAAATATCCATATATAAAGACACTATTTTACTCATAAAAAAACTATAATTTATCGTTTTATCATTATGGATGGCTTTTTTTAAAATCCATCCAAGAGTATCAAAGTATTTAAAAAAATCTACTTTAATATCTTTCGCTTCAATTAATTTTTTATTTTCATAGCTTATAAAAGGAGCTCTAACATATTTTTTGCCAAGAACTAACTTCTCTAAAATTTCTTCTCCATTTAAGTTTTCAGTAACCCAAACGGTACTATTAGAAGGAAATTTATTGAGTCCATTTGCCCCATCACTCAGTATTATAAGTGCGTTCACTTTTAATTTTGGAAACAACATTGTAAGAAGTGCTGTTTTTTTCCGTAGCCTTTTGCGCAAACCTATTGTTGACTGAACGATAGTGCTTTCAACATAATAAATGCTATCCTCGGTAAAAAACATTGCATCATATTCACTTACATCTTTATATCCAGCTTTGTAAACAATTTGTTGACTTTTGTCCATTAAAAGACCAAATTTTTGATTACTTTGATTATTTTGATTTTGATGAGGACCTTTTAGAACAAATTGTGTGATTTTTTCCTCATTTATTGCATATTGGAGAAGAAGTTCATAGACAATATTTTCATACAACTCACCTTTAAAACCATTGTAAGCACTTATAAATTGTTGTGATTCTTTATCTATTCCATTTTTTATGAGACCTAAAAGATGCCTAGTGTGATATTCATAATGCATTAAATTATCACCCAAAGTTGTTGTATCTAACGCTTTAATTTGCTTGTTAATTTTTAATGAATCCATATTATTAATTTTTACACTATTCCCATTCAATAGTTGCAGGTGGCTTAGAACTTATATCATATACAACTCTATTAATACCATCAACCTCATTGATGATTCTTCTACTCATTACTTCAAGAATATCATGCGGAATATGTGCAAATGTAGCTGTCATACCATCTATTGCATTCACTATTCTAATACAAGCTGTATTGTCATAAGTTCTATTATCTCCCATAACACCGACAGATTTTACATTTAAAAGTACTGTAAATGCTTGCCAAGTTTTATTGTACCAACCACTTGCACGAAGCTCTTCTAACATAATAGTATCCGCTTTTCTCAATATTGATAAGTCAGCATCATTAACCTCTCCCATTATTCTTATAGCGAGTCCAGGTCCTGGAAAAGGATGTCTGCCTATCATATAAGCAGGTAATCCAAGCTCCAATCCTAAAGCTCTCACTTCGTCTTTAAATATTTCTCTCAAAGGCTCAATAAGTTCAAATTTCATCCATTCAGGAAGTCCTCCGACATTATGATGAGATTTGATTGTTTTACTAGGACCTTTCACTGAAACAGATTCTATAACATCCGTATAAAGTGTCCCTTGAGCTAAAAACTGAATACCATCATGCTTTTTTGCTTCCTTATCAAAAACTTCAATAAAAGTTTCACCAATAATTTTTCTTTTTGTTTCAGGATCGGTAATACCAACTAATTTAGTTAAAAATTCATTTGAAGCATCAATAGTAATAAGACTTACATCTCTAGCTTTAAACATATTTTGTACATCTTCTACTTCATTTGCTCTCAACAGTCCATTGTTAACAAATACAGGAATAAGTTTATCACCAATAGCTTCAGCTAAAAGTGCAGCAACTACAGAACTATCAACCCCTCCACTTACGCCACAAAGAACTTTTTTGTTCCCAACTTGAGCTTTTATTTTCGCTATTTGCTCTTTTGCAAAATTTCCCATATTCCAAGTAGATTCACATCCACAAATATATTTTGCAAAATTTTTAAGTAGAGTTGCACCTTCTACTGTATGAACAACTTCTGGATGAAATTGAAATGCATATATTTTTTTATCCTCGTTTGAAATAGCAGCATACGGTGAATTTTCGCTTGTTCCTACAACTATAAAACCGTCTGGTAAACTTTCAACTCTATCGCCATGGCTCATCCAAACTATTTCATTGTTTGTAATATTTTTGAAAATTGGGCAACTATCATCTACAATTTGAAGTCTAGCTTTTCCATATTCATGATGATTTGCAGGAACAACACTACCACCAAGATAATGAGCAATTGTTTGCATACCATAACAAATCCCTAAAATTGGAAGACCAATATTAAAAATCTCAGCATCTACTTTGTAAGCATCATCACTATATACAGAAGCTGGTCCACCACTTAAAATAATCCCTTGTGGAGATCTTGCTTTAATATCAGCTAACGATTCACTATAGGGAACAATTTCAGCATAAACACCATTTTCTCTTAATCTTCTTGCAATAAGCTGTGTGTATTGACTTCCAAAATCCAAAACTAAAATTGGTACATTTTTCATATATTTCCTTACAATTTATTTTTAAATAGAAATCTCATAAAAACTTATAAAATCTCTAGTCAAAAATAGACTTGAGGGGAATTCCCTCTATTTCAATATCATTATCCTATATGATAAAATCCAAGAAGCTCGTATTGAACATACCAAATAGAAACAGAGACTACATATCCAACGAACACAGTCCAAGCAAGTTTCATATGACTTGAAAATGTATAAACTCCAGGAAGTTTTCCCATTACTCCAACACCAGCAGCTGAACCAAATGAGATTAAACTCCCACCAATTCCAGCAGTCATAGTTACAAGCATCCATTGATCAAGACCCATCACTGGATTTGCTTTTAAAATAGCACTCATAACAGGAACATTATCAACAAATGCTGATAAAAAACCAACACCAATATTTGACCATGTTGGACCAAGAACACTTGGATCATATACTACAGCAGCTAAAGCCAACCATCCAATAAAATATAAAACACCAACAGCAGCTAAGATACCGAAGAAAAACATCAAAGTGTTATTTTCAATTTTTGCCATAGAATGGAAAACATTAAATTCACTATTGTATTTCTTTTTAAGTCTAATAGCATAGAGTTTAAGGAGAGCAAGACCAAATAACATCCCCCACATAGCTGGAAGATGAAGTACTTGATGTCCAATAACCGCACAAGCAATAGTAACCACACCAAGCCAAATAACTACATTTGCTCCATGCATCACTGTAGGAACTTTTTCAGTAGCTACATCAAAATCTGGCAAAGTATCAGGAACATATCTACTTAATAAAAATGCTGTTACAAAGTATCCTACAAATGCAGCTGGAAATAGAAATAAGAAATCTGAAAAGACACCTTTTCCAGCTGTCCAAGCCATAAGCGTAGTGATATCACCAAATGGAGACCAAGCACCACCAGCATTTGCAGCAACAACGACATTAATTGCACTAGGAACCAAAAACTCTTTTTTCGTTTTATCAATTGTGATAAGAACAGTTGCAAGGATAAGTGCTGTTGTAAGATTGTCTGCAACAGGAGAGATAAAAAATGCTAAAAATCCAGTGACCCAAAAAAGTTTTCTATAAGTATATCCTTTTGAGACAAGGTCATATTTTAACTTATCAAACACACCCATATGGATAAGTGACTCGATATAAGTCATAGCAACAAACAAGAAGAAGAAAATCCCAGCAATCTCTAATATAAGATGGTTCGCTTCAATATGTACAAGATTTAAATCAAGTCCATTAAGTGCATAATAAACAGCTGCCAAAATAAACATAAATGTACCAATAAAAAGAGCTGGTTTTGATTTATCAACATGATATTTATCTTCTGTAGCTATAAAATAATAGCCTGTAATAAAAATAATGAGAGATAAAAATCCCATCCAAGTCATAGTTAAATCTGGAAATTTAATATCCTCTCCTCCACTTGCAAATGCAAATACACTTAATAAACCAATCAATAATAATTTTAACATTATCTCTCCTTAATAAAATGGGCTCCAATAGATATTTTTCTCTCTATTGCACTTTTAACAATCGATTTTGCCGTAAGTAACCTTAAATAAAGAAGTCTTCCAATGTCTTCTTTTAGGTATGCTTCTACCTCTTCTAGGCTATCAATTAAATCTTGTCGTACCCTTACAATTCCAACATTTACCCACATAAGATTTCTTAAAGCATTTTTTATAGCCTTATCTCTTGGCTTTTCCAAAATATAGTAGGGAACCGATTCTTTATAATCTTCATTATTGATTTTGAAGTCTATTTTAAGGGATTCGTTCACAGCAAGCTTTGAAAATACAAGCCCTTCAAGCAAAGAATTTGAAGCCAATCTATTTGCCCCATGAACGCCAGTGCTAGCGACTTCTCCAATAGCATACAAATTTTTAAAGCCTAAAACTTTAGAGTTTAAATCAACTTCAATTCCACCCATACTGTAGTGAAAAGCTGGACTGATAGGAACCCTTTCGTAAGGTAAATCAAACCCTATCTCTTTCAAATCTTTATAAATATTTGGGAATCTTTTTTTGAAATCATTTTTCTCAAATTTATGAAAAGATATGTACACTTTTGAGCCAGTTTTGAAAGCATAATCAAAAATAGCACGACTTACAACATCCCTAGGAGCCAACTCTTTATCTTTATGATAATCTCCAAGAAATGCATACCCATTTTCATCTTCTATAATCGCCCCCTCGCCTCTTAAAGCCTCAGTTAAAAGCTGCTTTCGTGCATTTTTGCTATCAACAAAAACAGTAGGATGAAACTGCATCATCTCCATATCTCGTAGCTTTATCCCCTTTTCTACACAAATTCCTTGAATATCTCCTGCAATTGTGGTTGAATTTGTATGGTACCTATAAATTGACCCAACTCCACCACTTGCTATTATTGTATTGTGAGCATAAATAAGCTTATCCTTGTCATGTTGCAAGATATGAACACCATAACAAATATCATTTTTAATAAGCAAATCAATCACAATAGATGCCGTCATAACCTCATGAGGACAATTTTCAAGTAAAAACATATGAAGTTCTCTTCCTGTCGCATCTCCATCTGCATGTAAAATTCTACTTCTTGAATGTGCAGCTTCTTTTGTAAAAGCAAGCTCACCAGCTCCATTTTTATCAAATTGAAATCCATTTTTCATTAAATTATCTACTGCATCAATAGACTTTTCACTTAACAATTTCACAGCATTTATATCATTAAGATATGCACCCGCTTCCATTGTGTCATGAATATGTAAGGGGATATCTTCTTCATCCCTAGCACGAACAATTCCCCCTTGAGCCCAAAAAGTATTGCATTCCCAAGGTGATTGTTTGCACACAACTAAAACTTTTTTATCGTGCGGTATCAATCTTGCTGCATTTAATCCAGCAACCCCTGTACCAATTATCACATAATCATAGACAATCATTTGCTTTTCTCCTTGGTAGCATCACTATATACAGGGTCACCTTTATAACCACAACCGACAAAGATTAAAGCAATTAAAGCTAATAAAAAAATATTTTTTTTCAATGTATTCCAACTTTCGTTCTTATTGCACATTCATTAAAATGTGGATGATGTTAACGAAGATTTAATAAGAATTTGATTAATGAGACTGCTTTGCAGCGATGTTTTTGCCTCATTTTTTCGTTAAGATTTAGTAAAAATTCTTCGTTTAAACACACAAAACTTATCAAACCTCTCAATATGGCTCAATTATTAAATTATTTTCGTAGAGGTTCATTCGTTGAAGGTACTTATACCAAATCAAATAAAAAGTAGTATTTCAATTCCAGTCACTGCGAGGCACGAAGCAGTCCAAGAAGCCGACTTTATGGATTGCTTCGTACCTCGCAATGACCAAATTTAACATATCAGAGCCACTTGCAAATTCAAAGATTTTGAGTATGAATAGTAGCAATTATTAGATTTTCACTTTAAAAATCACTATTTACTCCCTGTAAATGGTTATTTTTAAAGTGAAAAGATGATGATTGAAACTGTTTATAATCATTTGTTTGAAT
>CAMCYD010000118.1 GCA_945883785.1 Helicobacter pylori PMSS1 | reverse complement strand
AAATAAGAACCAAGAGAACTTTCACTTACTCCCAAACTTTTACCATAATCATTTACTTCAAGTTTAATCTCATCATTTCCGTATTTGATAGAATTTTTAGTGGAAGTTATTCCCTGAATAGATTTGAGTGAAGTTTCTAGTTTTGTGATGCACTCTTGTGTGAGTTGTAGATTATTTGAGATAAGCCCTATTTGAATATCAGATTTTATTGGACCCACTTTTTGCTCTAATACATCTATCTCCAAAAGATGAAATTTCTCTTTAAAATGTTCTTCCTTGATATATTTTGAAAGCATTTTTGTTATTTGCATTGAAGTTTTTGTTCTCGTTTTTATACTTTCCCTATCAAATAAACTCAATGCTGGAGTGATATAATTTTCTATAATATTATCCCCATTAAAATCAGTAAGCTCTACTGTCATGTACATCACATATGCATTTCTCTCGCTATTTCCGCCTGAGTCTCTTCTGTAACCAGCGGTTGAGCTGATGCTTGTGATAAAAAAGTTTTCTTTCTCTTTCAGCAACTCTTTTTCTATTTTTTGCACAATTTCAAATGAATTTTCTAAAGTTGAATTTTCATTTGCTTTGATAGAAATTTTTATACTATTGACATCATATTGGGGAAACATTTGAAATTTACTGTTTTGTATCATCATTATTGTCGTAATCGGAACAAGAATAACAAAAAGAAGGATAAAAGTTTTTTTCCATCGCATAAAGAAGTGAATAACACTACTATAAATAACATTTGCCCTTTCCCATGATGTTACTTTACTATTACTTGCTAATGAATGTGAAGCATGAATAGGGAGAAAAATAAATGTTTCAATAAACGAAGCTATGACTAAAACCGAAAGTGCTACAGGAATAAGTTTCATAACTTCCCCCATCGACCCAGTAATCATTAAAAGTGGTAAAAATGAAAAAATAGTGGTGATGGATGCTATAAATACAGGTTCTGCCATCTCTTTTGCACCCACAATCGCAGCTTCTTTTGGTTCCATTCCTGCTTCTATATGTTGTTGAATATTTTCGCTTACGATAATGGCATCATCAACAATAATCCCGATGGCTATTAACACCCCAATAAGAGAGATGATATTGATAGAATAACCAAAAAGATACATATAAATAGCACCAATTACAAAAGAAGTGGGAATACCTATAACGATTACAAAAGCCATTCTAGCATTGATAAGTAGTGCTACAAGCACAGTAATTAAGATAATTCCGAATAAGATATTGGATGTAACTACATTGAGTCTATCAACTATTCTTTTTGAGTTATCGTTTGAAATATTGATTACTATATCTTTTGCTTTTGTCTTTTCTATAAGGTTTTTGATATTTTTTGATATTTCTAAAGCATTTGCTGTTTCATTTTGTTTGATAGACAAAGAGAGAGAATGCTGTCCATTATAAGAATAAAGCGTCGTTGCATCTTCATATTTTTTCTTAATTTTGGCGATATCTTTGAGATAAATAGTATTGTTTTGGAGTTTTAAAAGAGTGTTCGCTAATTCCTCTTGTGTTTTTGCTCCATTGTTTGTAGAGAGATAATAATGCTTTTTATCTCCTTCAATTTCACCAACAGGAAAAACATAGGAAATAAGTGAAAGTTTGTCAAAAAGGTCACTTTTGTTTATACCGTAAGCTTCAAGTTTTTCATCATCCAAGATAATCTCATAAAATTTATCACTATCTCCAACAATCGTAACTTCACTGATACCTTCTATCTCATAAAGTTTACTTTTAAATTTATCAGCAAATTCTTTCATTTCGTCTACAGATTTAGTCTCAGAGGTAAGTGCCAAATCGACCAAATCCTTGTTTCTGTCCATAATTTGAACGATAGGTTCATCCATATCTTTTGGAAATTTTGAGAGATTTGCAGTAACGGCATCTTTTACTTTATTGAGAATATCATATCGATTGAGTCCTTTTTGAAATTCTAAAATTATCAAAAATTTACCAGGACTTATGACGGTTGAAGTGCTTGTGACACCATTGATTGCTTTGACATTATCTTCAATATCGACAACTGCCATTTTATTGAGTATGTCAACACTTGCACCCGTATAATTTCCACTAATTGAAATCATATCCAGTTCAAAAGTAGGCATCACCTCTTTTGGCATTTTACTGTATGACCAGATTCCAATCGCAAAAACTAACACAAAAAGTGCATAGTTCATACGAGAATTTGTGAGAAAAAATCTTAAAAATCGTTCAAACATTCTTATTCGCCTTGTTTGCTATTTGATAGCGTTTTTTATAGTTTCTTCATTTACTAAAGTATTATTGTATTTCACAATTAATAACTTCTCGGTATTGTTTATATACCATTCGTCGACACCATTTGTAGTGTCAAGTTTTGTATATTTATTTTCATCCAAATTATTGATATCAAGATAGCTATTTGACATCTTTTTTGGATTTGGAAGTGCTACAATAAGGATAAACCAAGCAATAGAGATAATAACAATAAACATCGAAATATCATATAAACTACTCGCAAAACTTCCATCTACCTCTTGTAGATAAGTTCCACCAACAAAACCTCCGATAAAAGTTCCCGCATATCCAAAAGTATTAAAAACCCCTAAAACTTTCCCTTTTTCGTGCACTTTTGCATATTTTACAGTAAGTGACTGCATAATCGGTTCATGCATATTAAAACCTATAAAAAATACGATAACTCCAAGGATAAACATCATCTCTGTTGTCCCATTCCCTATCAAATAATAAGAAAGGGCAAAAAAGAAGATACCAAGGAGTAAAACCTCTTTATATTTTCCTCTTTTTTCAGCAATCATAGCTGAAGGTCCCATCGATAAAACACCAGCAATAAGAGCAGGAACATAGATTTTCCAAAGATCAGTCAAAGCCCAACCAAAAGTTTTTGTTAAAATAATAGGGATAATCATAAAAGCAAAAGTCATCAAACCTTTTTGTAAAAAGTTTGTGATATTCATTTTGATAATCTCATTTTTGAGTAAAAATCCAAATTTACTATGGTTATGGTAAGTATGGGTAACTTGTGGTGCATTTGGAACCATTTTAATAAGGACAAAAATAGAGAGAAGCGGTAAAACAACTGTTATCCAAAAGAGGGACTGAACCCCAGCAAATCCAGCGATAACTGGTCCAACTCCCATAGCAAGTGCAAAACTTATCCCTATCATTCCACCCATGATAGCCATAGCTTTTGGTCGTTGTTCCTCTTTGACAAGGTCGCTAATCATAGCAGTTATAACAGCTCCAATTGCACCAGCCCCTTGTAGAAATCTCCCTAAAAGTAAAGTGAGTAAATCTGTTGCAATTGCACATAAAAGAGAACCAATAGCAAAAAGTAAAAGACCTGTGATAATGGTCCCTTTTCTTCCAAAGACATCACTCATCGCACCAAATGGAACTTGAAAAATCATTTGAGTGATGGCATATCCACCAACGACAATACCTACTATTTGTGGTGTTGCACCAGGAAAACTGAGGGTGTAAAGTGAAATAACAGGCAATACAATAAAGAGCCCGAAAAATCGAAGTGAAATGATAAAACTGAGAGGCAAAACTTGTTTGAACATAAAATTATTCCTTAATTGCGTTTATTTTTTAAAAGTGGGATTATAGCAAAAAATAGATTATTGTGGTTAGTGAATAAAAATAATCCAAGAGATTAATATAGAAGATAAAATTCTAATACCAAAATAGGAGCAAAATCTATAGAAATTGATTTTACTCAATAGTTTCTATTGTGTATTTGAGTATATTTCCAAAAAGTAAATCATGAGGAGAATATAGTGAGCGAATTTTTAGGGAAAACTCAAAAATCAGAGTTTGGCGGCCAATTTCCAGATGGACATCCAGTGAGAGTGTATCTGGAAGAAAATATCATGATAAGAGATTTGATTGAACAACTTATAAATATAAATGTGCAAGAAGATTTTGAAAATTTTAAAAAAGTATTTATGAAACTTTCAAGAGTTGAAAAACATTTCGCACGAAAAGAAAATCAACTTTTTCCATATCTTGAAAAATACGGCTGGACTAGCCCAAGCCAAGGGATGTGGTCGTTTCATGACCAAATTCGTGAAAGTATCAAACTCGTAAAAATAGCACTTGAAAATAAAGATATTATTGATATTTGCAATATGTTTCAAACACTCACAAATCATTTGCTACAACTTATGCAAGTGGAAGAGAGAAGATTGTTGCCTAGAGCTATGGAGCTTTTAAGCGAGGATGATTGGAAAGAGTTTAGAGAAGGAGATGCGGAGATAGGCTGGATGTTTGACCAAGCACCGACACCTTACCCAGAGCCTGAATATATTCATCCAAAAGATGATACAAAAAAACGAAAACTTCCATTTAGTCTTGAGGATAAAACACATTTTGATGAGGGATATTTGACACCACAGCAAGTGAATAATATTTTTAAATACCTTCCTGTTGATATTACTTATACTGACGAAAATGATAGGGTTGTTTTTTATAATCGTGGAGATGAGCGAGTTTTCCCAAGAAGTGCTGGTATTATCGGTCGTGAAGTCAAATTTTGTCATCCTCCAAAAAGTGTAGATCAGGTGCTTCGAATCCTTAGTGAGTTCAAGAAAGGGACTCGTGATGTGGCTGAATTTTGGATACAGTTTAAAGGAAAATTTATTCATATTAGATATTTTGCTGTTCGTGAAGATGGTGTGTACAAAGGTGTGATTGAGATGAGCCAAGATGTTACAGAGATAAAAATGCTTGAGGGTCAAAAGAGATTATTAGAGTGGGATTAGCAAATATTTAAAATGAAAAAAGTTGTTTTAATCACTGGTGTTGGTTCTGGCATAGGTAAAGCAAGTGCTGAATTTCTAGCATCAAATGGTTTTATAGTTTGTGCTACTACAAGAAATCCTATAAATTTCACTACAACAACTTACGAAAATTTATATTTTTATCAAATGGACATAACAAACTTTTTGGACGTAAAAAAGACGATAGAAGTTATAGTTCAAACTCATGGACGAATAGATATTTTGGTCAATAATGCAGGATATGGCTTAGTTTCAACCGTAGAAGATGTTGAAGAAAAAGAGATGTTTGACCAATTTAATATAAATGTTTTTGGACTTTTAAGAGTTTGCAAAGCAGCCATTCCTATTATGAGAGAACAAAAAAGTGGAGTTATTATCAATATTAGCTCATTTTTGGGTAAAATTGGGTTGCCATTACTTACCTTTTATAACGCAAGTAAATATGCGGTTGAGGGGATTACTGATTCCTTAAGACACGAATTAAAAAGTTTTAATATCAGAGCTCATTCTATAATGCCGGGATTTTTCAATACCAACTTCGCCAAAGATAATTTAGTTGTAAATAACCATATTTTTGATGAAAATTCACCATATTCAAAACTCATAAAAACATTAACTCCTACCATTTTGGAGCAAATAAACAATGGTAATGACCCTGCTTTGGTCGCACAAATTATTTTAGATATTATTTATGATGAAAACTATAAAGCTAGAACAACAGCAGGAGAAAAAGCAAGTAAATTTATCCCTATGAAAAAAGAATTAAGTGATGAAGATTTTGAACAAAGAGTAAGAGAGTACTACACCTTTGGATAGTTTATTTTTTAATATTACAGACACAGCCTACAAGGTAACACAAGTTTTTAGACAAGAACAAAAATATGTTACAAGAGTCGATATTTCCAATGGTTTGGTGTTTTTTGATATTTCGCTTTCCTTGGATAAACCGAAAATAATTGAGATAAGTAATAGTGATAGGATGATGTTTTTAGCCTCAGTGTCAGGTGGAAACTGTTTATTGAAAAACAAAACTAATAATAAAAATTATACTATCACAACAAGTAAGATAGGACTCTTTACCTCTTCAAAACAAAACTTGACAATAACAATCGAACCGTCAGAAAATATCAATATCTTTATAGTTTTGGTTGCTGATTTTTTTATCAAACGATATTTGAGTTCCAATAAAAATGACCCTATTAACTTTATATACGAGAAGCTAAAAAAAGATATTTCTTTGGAACTTATATCACTTAGACCAATTGATGCTTTAAGTTTTTATCTGAGCCATCAAATCAAAGATGCCAAAAAAAATGGACAAATGAATAGCATTATTTGTGAACATCGAATAATAGAATATTTAATACATCAATTGTTACTTATAGATATTTTGGATAATGAAAATTTTAGTGATGAAGAGCTAAATATCGCAAAAAAAGCAAAAGGGATTATTCTAGAAAATTTCAAAAATCCACCCACCATAAAGCAGTTGGCTCATCTTTGTAGTACAAATGAGTTTAAGCTAAAGAGTTATTTTAAAAGAGTGTATAAAACAACTATCTATGCTTCCATACAAAAACTACGGCTTGATGAAGCGAATATTCTTTTAAAAGATAGGCTATTAAATATTGGTGAAATAGCAAAAGAGGTCGGATACAAAAATCAAGGGCATTTCAGCGGACTTTTTTATAAAACCTACGGGGTGTATCCAAAAGACCTCATAAAATAAAAAAAGTGATTAAGAAACTGAAAGATGAAAATGAACTACAAAGGGTAGGAAGTCTTAAAAGTGGTCATTGGGAGATAAAGAGTGAGATGTAATCAAAATGTCACAAAAATTAAAAATAGGCGAATTCGCCCTTCTTGAAAAATACAACAATCACGATTATAGAGAAAAGCTCACATTGCCAGGCGTAGAGCAAAATGGTGTTTTTGATAACTTAATAAAAAATGTCAATACACTTGAAGAGACAATTACTCAAATGCTTATAGACAACAAACAAAATGGACTTACACTTGATAAAAGTAGTGATATTCTTTTAGAAAATGTAGATATTTTAAATAGAAATTCAAACGAAGCGGCGGCAGCTTTAGAAGAGACGGCGGCAGCTTTAGAACAAATAACATCTAATATTTCAAGTAATACGACAAATATAGTCAAAAT
>CAMCYD010000117.1 GCA_945883785.1 Helicobacter pylori PMSS1 | reverse complement strand
CACTATCTATAATATTGATAGATACATTATCTTCACTAAAATATATCTCACTAAGTGTTTTCATCTCTTTGTCATTCACACTTGAATTAAAAATAGAAATTGTTTTATAAAATACAATATTATTTTTAAGAGCATTTTCAAAATCTATTGGATTTGTTCTGTTTTGTTGAAGAATTTGAATATATGTATTTTTATCAAATTTTCCATTTTTTAAAAAAGTTTCATATTTCACGAGTTCTTTAGCTACTTCATCATCCGTAGCAATAATTCCGTATTTTTTTGCTAAATTTAATATGAGATATTTTTGTACTAAGTTGTTGTAAGCTTGTTCTTGCAAATTTAATTTATCTGCCATCTCTTTGTTGAAAGTTTCTCCAAACATTTGTTGATACTGACCATAAAGTGCACTATATTCTTTTTCTAAATCTTTCATATCAATATCGATTGTTCCAACAGTAGCAACCGTACCACCACTTTTCCCATAATCGTAAGAACCCCAACCAACAAATCCAGCACCAACAAATGCTATTGTACTTATCCAGATAGTTATAACTAGCCATTTTTTATGTTTCTGCATCCAATGTATCATTTATTAAACCTTGTGTATTATTTTTTGTTTTTTTATTAGCTGGGGATTTTAGCTAAAGTTTTATCAAAAACTATTTAATTTCAGGGAGAAGTTGTACTAAATAAATTAATACATATTGTCATCAAAAAGCAAACTAAAGCTTATATTGTATGTCATTGCGAGGAACGAAGCAATCCATAGTCGGCTTCGTGGATTGCTTCGTGCCTCGCAATGACAGTTTCTATGTTTTAGTTTGCTTTGTGATAGCTATACATAGCGTGCATATATTGTTTTATTTGTTATTAATCTAAATCAATGAAAATCAATAACCTCTTTTTATAAACATTTTGTAATCATCTGTTTTATGAATAAGGATTTGAATTTTAGATTTATATGTTGCTAAGATACCAGTTTTTATCTCAAGCATTACACCATCTTTTGGTTTTTCTAGTTCTTTTTTAAAATAAATTTTAATTTTTTCTTTTCCTGAACCTTTTTGATAGTATAAATAACTTTTTTTGTAAATTCCTTTAAGATTTGTGATAATTTCATTTTGATATTTTGGATTATTCAAATCAATACTCATCCCGTTATGATAAAAATCTTTTATATTTGAAACTTTATTTTTTTGAGTGATAATTTCAAGATTCTTTATCTCTTTGTTTCCGTAATAATCATCTATTTCGGAAACTTCAACATCATAAAAATATCCAATTTCAAACTGATTGTCTTTATTGTAATATTGAATTGAGCGGTCATTGTTAGAACCTTTCAATATAGCAAAGTTGTCTGATTTGTAGGTTACTACAATATTATTAAGCATTACAGATTCATTTAAAGTGATTGCATCGTGCATATCTTGAATTGTTTTGATATTTTTAGTTTTTATTTCTGGGACGATTATCTTTTTGGTATGGTTTTTATTTGAGATTTTACCTGTTGAGAATTGTGCAAAAATAGGCAGATGGTCCGAATAACCATCTTTTTTCTTTTTGTCCCATCTTTTGATAATACCTTTTTTTGTAAATAAATACTCACTTTTAAAAACTTTGAAGCTATTTGGAACATAAGAAATTCCCTTTGCGTCGAAAAGATTTTTTGAAAGAATTATATTATCGGGCGTTCCGTCTTCTCCTTTGAATTTAAGGCTAAATCTTTCCTCTTTGAGAAGTTCTAGCCAAGGATTAAAGTGAACTATTTGAGGATATTTTAAAATATCCTCCTTGGTTACGAAATTTCCATCAATTGTAGTGTTGAGAACTTGATTAATTCCTGCTATCCCATAAGTATCATTGAGCAGCTTATCGTATTTGAATGATATAAATTCATCATAGTTTGAATTCAAATCACCAACTATTACATAATCATCATTGAGACCTTTATTTTTGATGTGATTTTGAAGTGCTAAGGCATATTTAATTCTTTTGCTTTCTGCTGCCTTTTTTGAACGCCAATGATTTGCATACACTATA
Organism: Helicobacter pylori PMSS1; assembly: GCA_945883785.1. Classification (GTDB taxonomy): domain Bacteria; phylum Campylobacterota; class Campylobacteria; order Campylobacterales; family Arcobacteraceae; genus CAIJNA01. The sequence continues at coordinate 5,073 of CAMCYD010000117.1, read as the reverse complement.
AAGTTGATATTTTCTATTTTGATGGTTGCTTTGATGATATTTCTTTCAAAAGCACCTTTTTCATCAGGGTCAATAATCTCTTTGCTGATAATTGGAAATTTACTCAAAACGGCTAATCCTATCGCTGCTTTTGGTTTTTTATCAAAAATAAAATATTTGTATGGCAATTCTTTCATTAAAAGCAAAAGAGCATTTTTATTTTCTATCTCTTCTAAAACAAGGATATCTGCATCTAGTTGGTTGATTACTTTTGCTGTATTTTCTGTTTTTGCAGTAAATGCTTTTTTGTCCCAAGTTTTAGAATAGGGGAGATATTCTTCATATTCTGTCCCATCTTTTCGTAAATCAAAAAAGTTTTCTGGATTGTATGAAGCCACTTTAAAATCAAGTGCAGACAGATGAAGTGATAATAAATAAAATGCTAAAAATATTTGCTTCATCAAGTTTGGTACAAATTCTTATTCTTTATTGCTTTGTTTATCGGGCGATGTCAGAGATGCTAACCATCGTAAAAAAAATAAAAACACTAAAACGCCACTAAAAACTAAAATATGAAAATTTGTACTATTTGCAAAAAGTGCATCAATGCCATTTATAGATTCGTTATTTATCTTCACAACATTGACAATAAATTCCCGAAGAGCTAATATGATAAAAGCATCGATTAGAAATCTAATTTTTATCCTTTGCTCTCTTATAAAACCTATAACAGCTCTTACTATCTCTAATAAAATAATAAAATAAAGGAGCGAAACAACAATATCAACAATATTTCCAGAAGATATAGCATACACAAAAAGCACAACAGCAATAACTACTTCGATATAAAATTTCATAGAAAAAAATACTTTAATTTTTTCTATCCAAAAAGAAGGCAACATTTATAAATTCCTTATTATAAGACTTTGTGGAAGACTAAAATGATTAATTAACTCTTCCTCTTTTGCTCTTTGTTCGCCATGGTCTTTTTCATGGTCATACCCCAAAATATGTAAAACCCCATGAATAAACAACAAGGCAAATTCCTCTTGAATTGTATTGTGATATTCGTTGGAATACTCTTTTAAAAAGTCAAGTGAAATTACAATTGATCCAATAGGAGTATTTGGCATTTCGAGATATGGGAAACTTAAAACATCAGTTGGTTTATCAATTCCTCTTGTAGTTACATTAATCTCATGTATTTCATCGTTTGTTGTTAAAATAAGTTCAATTTCACCAAGATTTAAATGAGTTTCTATATTTTTGATCAATTCTAAATCAATTTCATACTCGGTATTATTTTCAAATATCATATACTGCAATACCTGATATTAAGTTCTTTCAATAAAGCTTCACAAAAATCTCCAGAATCTCTTCCCTCCATATCTTCAATTCCAAATTCAACTGAAAAATTTCCACAATGCTCATCAAGATTTCTTCGTATCACACTTGGAAAGATTTTCATCTCTTTCTCAATTTTTGTTATGGCACTTGAAATAGTTTCACGACTTTTATCATTATTAAACTCTATTGAAATTCGCATATATCCCTCTTCCATTTTAACATCAGCACACATATCTCTTTTCATATCAACTCCTTAAAATAATTCTATCATTTTTGAAACTTCATCAACTTCAAAACATTTTATACCCACAATTCCTTTTGGTTTTGTTGAAATAATAGCTTTTTTTATCCCACAAGATATCGCTTCCCTTAGTCTTGTTTCCATACTAAACACATCTTTTATTTCACCTGTTAAACTTACTTCCCCTATAAGTACACTTTCTCTTGAAATTGGACGATTTCTAAAACTACTGATAATAGCAGCGATAACTGCCAAATCGCACGAGCTCTCTTTTATCTTGATTCCACCACTAATATTGATGAAAACATCATAAGAATTGAGTGGAAGATCAAGCTTTTTTTCTAAAAGTGCAAGGAGCATATTGAGACGATTTGTATCAAATCCTGTCGCACTTCTTTTTGGATTTGGATTGGTGCTATGGCTGACAAGTGCTTGAACTTCAAGTATCAAAGCTCGACTTCCCTCTGCAGTTACCGTAAGACAACTCCCACTTTGTTCTTTTGTGTTACTGAAAAATCTATTGGAGATGTTTTTTGCACTTTCAAGTCCGTTTGTTGTCATTTCAAAAATACCAATTTCGCTTGTGCTTCCAAAACGATTTTTAAATCCTCGAAGCATTCGTATCTCTTTTGATTGTTCCCCTTCAAAATAAAGAACAATATCAACCATATGTTCCAAAACTCGTGGACCTGCAATTGAACCATCTTTTGTGATATGTCCGATGATAAACATCGCTATTTTGGATTCTTTCGCTTTTCTCATAAGTTCAAATGTAATCTCTCTTACTTGAGTAACACTTCCTGGTGCTGAAGATAGTTTATCAGAATACATCGTTTGAATTGAGTCAATAATAACAACTTCATAATCCTCCCTCAACATCTCATTCATAATAGCTTCAAGGGAAATTTCAGGAAGCAAATACAAATTTTCTTCATTTGCATCGAGTCTTGTTGCTCGTAATTTTATTTGTCCAGCTGATTCTTCGCCAGAAACATACAAAACTTTTTTCCCAGTTTTTGCCAAATTTCCAGCTATTTTCAAAAGTAGGGTAGATTTTCCAACCCCTGGGCTTCCGCCTATAAGAGTCAAACTCCCAGGGACTATTCCACCACCCAAAACGAGGTCAAATTCTACATTGTCAGAAGAAAACCGAACTAAATCATCCTCTTTTATTTCAGTAATTCTTGTGGCTTTTTGTTTCTCATTTGTTGTTTGTTTTGAGAGATATTTTAAGCTTTCCTGCTCTGCTTGATTGAGCTCAATAAAACTATCCCAACCACCACAGCTAGGGCATTTCCCGAGCCATTTTACACTTTGCTCACCGCAATGTTGACATTCAAATAATGTTTGTTTTTTCTTTGCCATTTAGTTGTTACTATGAAGATGTAGTGGGGTAGGGCAATGCACACCTGTATTGATATCAGAATCATCATAAGGGTCAAGGTGGATATTGATGACCCATTCTTTAGATTTGTCAAGTGCCATAATTTTATCTTCTATTTTGTCACTAATTCTATGAGCATCTAGTAAGGTGATAATGCAATCAAAAACAAGATGGACATCTGCAAAATTGACATTTCCAGCGGTTCTTGTTTTTAAAAAATGAAAGTTATTCATCTCTGATTCGGATGCTAAAATATGGTTTATATTAGCAATAATTTCATCATCTAATGCTCTATCGAGAAGTACTAAAACACCATCTTTAATAAGCTCATATGCACTATATACAATATAAACAGATATTCCACCACCCACTATAATATCAATAAGTTCGTTGTTGGTAAAATACACACCAATTAGAGAGATTAAAACAGCGATATTTGAGTAAACATCTGTTTTGTAGTGAAGTGCATCTGCTTTTATCACCATATTATTTGTCTCTTTCGCTATTGTATTTAGATAAGCAACGAGCGATAGAGTTATGATAAGCGAAATGACCATAACGATTATTGAGAGATTTCCATATTGAGAAACCCCACCATTTATATATTTATTGATAGCTTGATAAAGCAAAAAGAAACCTGATATGGTTATGATAGTACCCTCAATAACACTTGCAAGTGCTTCGATTTTCCCTCTTCCGTAATTAAAATATTGATCAGCTGGTTTTTCAGAATTTGTAATCGCAAAATAATTAAAAATGGATACAAAAAGGTCAAGAGTGCTATCAATAGCACTTGCTAAAATAGCAACAGAACCGCTCATAATCCCAATAACTAATTTTATAAGAGTGAGTATGGCGGCAACTGTACTTGACACAATAGTTGCTTTTTTTTCTGGAGAAATAGGGGAGGTTGAAAAAATAGTATTTAGCATTTATAATTTTTTACAAATCTTTCTATTCTATTTATTCCTTCTGTGATAGTTTTTTCATCAGTTGCGAATGAAAATCTAAAATATCCATCAAGTCCAAATCCAAGCCCTGGAACAACTGCTACACCAACAACTTCTAGTAAGTTTTTACAAAATTTCATACTATCTGTTTCTATCTGTTTGGTATTTACATACAAATAAAATGCACCATTTGGTTTAATAACACTCAATCCATCAATAGCATTAAACATATCACAAGCTAAATTTCTTCTTTTTTCAAATGCTATTCTCATTGTTTCTATGTCTTGATTTGCCAAACCTTTTAGGGCAGTAATTGCCGCATATTGAGTGATTGAATTGATATTTGATGTGCTTTGACTTTGCAGTTTTATCATCGCTTGCACTAAAGCTTTATTTGGAGTTGCAAGATAACCAAATCTCCATCCAGTCATCGCAACCGATTTACTTAAACCATTTACAGTGATAGTTCTATCGAACATATCCTCACTAATACTTGCAGCTGCAGTAAATTTTAAATCGTCATAAGTGAGTTTTTCATACATCTCATCACTTACTACAACTATTTTTGTATCTTTTAAAACTTCAGCTAAAGCAATTAACTCATCTTTTGTATACACGCTTCCAGTTGGATTTGAGGGGCTTGTTAAAATTAACATTTTTGTTTTTGGAGTGATTGCATTTTTAAGTTGTTCAGCAGTGATTTTAAATCCACTTGCATCATCTGTTTCGATTGCAACAGGAACTCCGCCACTATAAAGAGCAAGCTCAGGATATGTAACCCAATAAGGTGCTGGGATAATCACTTCATCACCATCATCAATAATAGCTTGGAAAATATTAAATAAACTATGTTTTGCACCAACACTTACTATGATGTCAGATGCTTTATAATCAAGATTGTTTTCAACTTTTAGTTTGTAAGCCACAGCTTCTCGAAGTTCAACCGAACCAGAAACATCTGTATATTTTGTGTAACCTTTGTTTAATGCTTCAATAGCACTTTGTTTAATGATTTCTGGTGTATCAAAATCAGGTTCCCCAGCACTAAAGCTCACTACATCTTTACCACTTTTTTTTAAATCTCTAGCCAAAGTAGCTATTGCAATTGTTAAAGATTCAGAAAGTGTGTCTATTCTTTTAGATAAATCGATTGTCATTGTGTTTTATTCCTT
>CAMCYD010000116.1 GCA_945883785.1 Helicobacter pylori PMSS1 | reverse complement strand
ACTCTTTGCAGTCTTTCGTACTCTTCGATATCCAAAATCACAGCTTCTAATTTGTTATTTTTTGATATTGCTAGTTTATTTTTTGTGTGATTGATGATACCATTTAGGATATTTGAAAAACTTCTTGCTACATCACTTGCCGATATTATCTCATCTCTTCTATATGCCACCATAATAAATCCTATTTTATACATTAAATTTTATGTATTATATTACATACTTTATTAAAGAAACGATTTGAAAAATTTATATCAAAGATGACAATAGAAAATATCAGAAATCAACTCTTGAAGTACAAAACTTTACACGATGAGACGAGGGTGTGAGGATTTCAAAAATTTAAACACTATTTATGATACAATTTTTGTATAAAAATCAAAAAAGAGAGTGTAGTATGCAAGTAGCAGTAAATTTTCAAAATGAAACCATAGCACAAAAAGTTTTATGGATGTTAGAGCATTTCAAAAATGATGGTGTGGAAGTGATACAATTAGATAGTTCAGATGATGAAATCATAAATAATTTCAAAGATGGTTTAAAAGAGATACATCTTATAAATAAAGGAAAATTAGCTTCAAGATCAGTTCAAGAATTTCTAAATGAACTATAAAATAGAGACGATTCCGAGATTTGAAAAAGATGTCAAGAAGTTAAAAAAGAAATTTCCTAAAATCAAAAGTGACTTACTCCAATTTATCAATGAGCTATCATCTAATCCAGAATTAGGGAACCATTTAGGTGAAAATATTTTTAAAGTTAGGATTTCAAACTCTTTGATTCCAACTGGAAAAAGTGGTGGTTTTAGAATCATCACTTACTATAAAAATGAAGAAATTTTGTATTTGGTAACGATATATTCAAAAACAGAACAAGACACTATTTTAACTGAAAAATTACGACAAATAGTAAAAGAAGAAATAGCAAGAATTTAAGATACAAAACTTTACACGATGAGACGAGGGTGTGAGGATTAGTAGAGTTATTTGTAAATATCCCCTCTAAACCCTATATCCTCAATAATAGCTTCTATAATAATCTCATCATTGACTACTTTTATAATAACTCGGATATTCCCTTTTCGGATTCTATACATATTTTCAAAAGAACCTTGAAGTGGTTTGTAATCAATGTTTAAATCAATATTATAAAATCTATTTTTGATAAATTTTATAACCAATTCATCCACATCATTTTCAGTGATGATGTTTTGATTTTTATCTAAAAACTTTTTTGATTTTTTGAGATAAGTAAGTTTGAGCTCTTTTTTCATCTATAGCTCAATTGAAACTATTTTTGAATGTGCTACTTCTTTTTCCTCTTTTGTTCGTTCATTGAGCATTTTCTCAATTTCATTTTGTTCAAATATATCATAAACTCTTTGCAGTCTTTCGTACTCTTCGATATCCAAAATCACAGCTTCTAGTTTGTTATTTTTTGATATTGCTAGTTTATCTTTTGTGTGATTGATGATACTATTTAGGATATTTGAAAAACTTCTTGCTACATCACTTGCCGATATTATCTCATCTCTTCTATATGCCACCATAATAAATCCTATTCTTTACATTAAATTTTATGTATTATATTACATACTTTATTAAATAAGCGATTTGAAAAATTTATAGAGCCACTTGCAAATTCAAAGATTTTGAGTATGAATAGTAGCAATTATTAGATTTCCCCTTTAAAAATCACTATTTATTGTCATCAAAAAGCAAACTAAAGCTTATATTGTATGTCATTGCGAGGAACGAAGCAATCCATAGTCGGCTTCGTGGATTGCTTCGTGCCTCGCAATGACAGTTTCTATGTTTTAGTTTGCTTTGTGATAGCTATACTCCCTGTAAATGGTTATTTTTAAAGTGAAAAGATGATGATTGAAACTGTTTATAATCATTTGTTTGAATTTGCAAGTGGCTCTATATAAAAGATGACTATAGAAAATATTCGAAATCAACTCTTAAAGTACAAAACTCTTCACGATGAGACGAGGGTATAAAATTGACCTAATAAATCAGCATCATCCCTAAAAATAAAATAAACACCAAACTTCCATATTCAAAAAATTTTAAAAGTTTTTCATTTGAGCTACCTTGATTTCTGATATTTTTACTCAGATATGCCGTTATAAATATCACAAAACTCATTCCAAGGCTCATAAATATGGCACTCAAAAAGCCTACAAAATAGACTCCAAGTCCCATAGTAAACAAAAATACACTCACAGTTCCAGCACAAGGGACAATCCCAGCACTTAAAATTACACCCAAATCCGTACTATTTGTAGTGCAACTTCCGCATCCACAACTTGAAGAATTATGAGAAGTAGTGAGATTTGGATTTTGAATCGAAAAAGTCATTTTAGTTTTGTAGGTATATTTTTTATACAAAAGATACAAAGCAATAAGTATGATTATTCCAGCACTTATTTTTGTCGCTACTTTTTCTATATCGGTAAAGATGTTTGCGAAAAGGATATTGAGTAGAAAATATATCGTTACAGTAAGAATAAAGGCACTAAAAGTATGGACTACGCCTATCAGCATCGAAATAGTCAAGGCTTTTTTAAGTGAATGATTTTCACTTAAAAAATAAGCACTCACCAAACTTTTTCCATGCCCCGGACCTACAGCATGAAGCACTCCATAGATAAAAGAGAAAAACAAAAGCCAACTATAAGAGAGAAGAGAATTTGTCTCTTTGATATCTTCGATAAGATTTTTCATTTTTGTTTTATAAGATTCCAACAAAATACCCAATTTCTCAAGTGGTGTTAGAGTTTTCTCAGCCACTTTTTGCACAGGGGGTGACGGATTATTTGGGGTAAACTCATCGAAGATTATCTCTGCTTTATTATTTTGTATTACAAAATTTTTTCTCCCAGCATACTCTTTGAGAAGAATATCTTGTATGATAAAATTGAAATTATTTCCCTCATCATAAAAAAATACTACGATTTTATACCCTTTCTTTGGGATGATTGGAAGAGAAAATTTATAAGTAAAATCCATAGCACCATTTTTAAAAACTAGATTTTTTTCGACATTTTGAAGTTTTTGCAACTCATTTTGGGTGATTTTACACTCTTTTTGAAGATAAGCTATTTTGGTAAGATAATTAAATCTAGCTAGGTATTCAAGTAAACTTTTTTTTATTTCGATTTGTTCATTTGCATCAAAAACACTATTATTATTGACGTCATACTGTTTCAGTGTTGTGACAAATTTTTTATCAAAAAACCAAGTTATTTCAAATTGTGTATGATTACCTTGAGGAGTCATTGTAGTATTGATGTGAACATTTGGGATATCTAAGCGACAAAGGGTGCAACCAAAAATTGTGGAAGTAAAAAGAAAAAATGAGAAAAATATTTTTATCATCTTCCCCATCTTAATTTCTCAAAAACTAAAAAGAAAATAAGCCCAATAGCACTTACAATAATAATACTTGCCCCACTTGTCACATCGTAAATATAAGAGAGGATAAGTCCAATAATTGTAAAAATTGAAGATAAAATCCCTGAAATTATCATCATCACACCCAAAGAATTTGATAACTTTTCAGCAATATAAATAGGGATAGTTAGAAGTGCAATTACCAAAATAAGCCCAACAACTTTAATAGCCACAACGATAGTCAAAGCAGACAACACAAGGATAAGTGTGTAGAAAAATGTGATATTTATCCCTCGTAAATTTGCATATTCACTATCATAACTCACCGCTAAAATTTGTTTATAAAAAAAGGTCACAATCAGCGTGATAGCACCTAAAAGAAGTCCCATATACTCTATATCTTCAGTTGATACCGCCAAAATGGAACCAAATAGATAACTCATCAAATCAACATTGTACCCAGGACTAAGGTCAACTAAAATAATCCCAATCGCCATCCCAATAGACCAAATAAGACCTATAAAAATATCTATTTTATCCCTTTGGTGCAAAGTAATAAATGCCATTAAAAGGGCAGCTGTGCAAGCAAATAAGGAAGCTCCAAAAAAGATTGGTAATCCAAAATAGATAGCAAGTCCAATCCCTCCATAAGAGGTATGGGCGATTCCACCTGCTAAAAAAACCATCCGATTGACAACGATAAGCGAGCCAATAATCCCGCTTGCAAAACTGACAAGGATACCAGCGATAAGAGCATTTTGAATAAATTCATAACTTAAAGCTTCGATAAATGGTTCTAACATCCGCAACCTTTCTTATGTTCAACTGTATTTCCAAGCATCTGCAACATCTCCACTTCACAAAAATGTCCACCATCTGCTTTTATTGTGTTGTTAAAAGCAACATTATGAAAAGTTAAAATTTTATTGATATGAGCTACTTTTGAAGCATATTTGAGGATAACAGAGATATCGTGACTGACAACTATTACGGTAATAAAATTATTCAAAACTTTGAGTAAATCATATATCTGTTTTTGCCCATCTACATCGATACTTGAGGTTGGTTCATCAAGGAGTAAAATCTTTGGATTTGCACACAAAGCTCTTGCTATCATCACCCTTTGTCGTTGTCCCCCTGAAAGTGAGCCTATCTTTTTATCTGCAAATTTTTCCATCCCAACTTTAGCCAATGATCCCATCGCACAACCAATATCCTCTTTGGAGTAGCCAATTTGGAAAAGTTTTTGCCACCATTTTAAAGTTTGTTTTTTCCCATGATTGACATGCCCCATCATCACAACATCAATCACTCGTATTGGAAAATTTGTGTTGATATTTGTATTTTGTGGCACATATCCGATATGGGAGAGATTTTTTGAAGGGAGTTGATTGTAAATCGTAATCTCCCCCGTTTGAAGTGGATTGATACCAAGAATAAGTTTTAAAAGTGTCGACTTCCCACCACCATTTGGTCCAATGATGGCTAAAAAATCTTTTTCATGTACTGTTAAATTGATATTTTCTAAAACTTTTTGTTTATCATACGAAAACGATACATTTTTGATCTCAACTATAGACATTATTCTTCTTTAAATTTTTTCGTATCATATCTAGTTTTCTTTGAACTTATTTTGTATTTGCAATCGCTTTTGCTAAAGAGATAAGATTTTCGCACACTTTTGGATTTAATGGACTCACTTTAATCACAGGAACTCCAACCTCTTTTGCTATTTGAGAAGCTACTTTTTCACTAAATTCTGGTGCTGTAAATACCGCTTTGACTTTCTCCTCTTTTGCTTCACCTATCAAAAAAGCAATCTGTTTTGGTGTTGGATTTTTCCCACCAGCTTCGATGGCTAATTGCTCTAAATTATAATCTTTTGCAAAATATCCCCAAGCAGGATGAAACACCATAAATTTACTTTTTGGTTTTGTATTTTTGAGTATCTCTTTGATAGATTTATCTGTATTCCCTAACTTTGTGAGAAAAGCATCGTAATTTGCTTTATAGTATTTTTCATTTGTTTTATCAAGTGCAACTAAATTATTATAAATATTTTTTGCAATAATTTTGATATTTCCTACACTTGTCCAGATATGTGGGTCAAGTTCATCTTCATGCTCATGTTCGTGTTTGACCTCTTTTTTCATAGAAGGCTTTGCACCCTCTTCATGATGGTGGTGACCAACCATAGCAATTTTTTTGATTCCAGAACCCAAATCGACTATTTTCATCTTTTTATTTTGTGAAGCAAATCGTGGAAGCCAAGCCTCTTCAAACTCAACCCCGATACTAAAATAAACATCTGCTTTACTTATATCTTTCATCTGCGATGGTTTTGGCTCATAAGTGTGGGGTGAACTTCCTGGTTGCACCATCAAATTTACATTCACTTTATCCCCACCAATCGCTTTTAAAAATGTTTGTTCAGGAACAACACTCACGACAGCATTGACATCTGCAAACAGATAACTACTCAGCCCCAATAATCCAGCAACTACAATTTTTTTCATTTTCTCCCCTTAAAATTTATATTTCAACATCAAAGATGTCACTTTTGTATCTACATCATCCTGATTTTCTGGTAACTCTTTTCCATTTTGATAATTGTATTGCAGAGCAATATCAAAATTTTTGAAACTTTTACCAAAATTGAACATATAGGTTTTCTCTTGTTCCATCGCATGGTGTTGTACTTTGTTTCCATCATCAAGAACCGCAAACACCCTTTTTCCAAACATCGCACCCACTCCACAAAAAAAACTATTCAAGTTTCCACTCAGATTTACAAAACTTGTTTGGTACTCTTTATCTTTAAAAGTATAAGTAGCATATTTGTCTCCATCAATTTGTATCGATTTGATTCCAAATGTTACTTTTGATTTCACTTCACCTAGAGTAAATCCTTTAAAAATACCCACATCATATTGATTGACATCAAAAGTTTTATAGTCACTTTTATAGATATCAAGTGAAACACCCAAATCTTTAGAGATATTATATCTTCCACCTATCCCATACACTTTTCCACCATCAGTTGGAGATAAGTTGTCACGAATCCCAATATAACTCACTTTTCCACTCAAGTTTTCAAATAGATTATGTCGTAGATTAAGATTTGATTTTTCCACTTCTAGTTTTGAAGATTTTGGATGTGCTTTTAAATTCACCTCATCTTTTAAAAAACTTCCAGATATTTTTCCATCACCATAACTATAGGATAGACCAAAAGTTTGCTCAACTCCATCTGTTTTGTATTTGGCATTTTCATACTCTTTTGCACCATATTGATAAGAAAATTCACTATTTCCATACAATGAACCAACAACCACTAAACTCAAAATTATTTTTTGCATTTTCACCTCTTTATAGCAACTAAGTCGCATTAAATTTGGCGAATTATACACAGTGCTTCTTAAATGCAACTAAGTTGTTATTTTTGATTAGTTCAAAATGAAAAGAAAATTGCTGTAAGTTAGGAATATGTCAAATTCATCAAGTCTTATCAAATGTCTTATGTCAGTCATTAGAGAAAATTGCTCATTTATTTTATATTTTAATCCCACTCCAACATTTAAAAACAATTTCAATCATCATCTTTTCACTTTAAAAATAACCATTTACAGGGAGTAAATAGTGATTTTTAAAGTGAAAATCTAATAATTGCTACTATTCATACTCAACATCTTTGAATTTGCAAGTGGCTCACTAAAATAAAAAGATAAAATACTAA
>CAMCYD010000115.1 GCA_945883785.1 Helicobacter pylori PMSS1 | reverse complement strand
GCTTTGATTTCATTTGCTGCATCTGCACTTCTATTTGCTAGATTTCTCACTTCTTGGGCAACAACTGCAAATCCTTTCCCAGCTTCACCTGCTGTTGCTGCTTCTACTGCTGCATTTAAAGAAAGGATATTTGTTTGGAATGCTATTTGATCTATTACTCTAATAGCTTCATTAATTGCCATAACTTCATGATTGATATCTTCCATAGAATGAGCTGTTTTATTTGCAAGTTCTTGTCCACCACTTACTGCCTTATTAACAATAATTCCAAGCTCAGCCATTTTAATTGCGTTTTGTGCGTTATTTCTTGTGATTGAAGTTATCTCTTCTAAAGCTGCTGCTGTTTCTTCTAAAGATGCTGCTTGTTGATTTGCTTTAGCTGCAACATTATTTACACTTACACTCATTGTGATAGCATTTTGATTGAGAGTTTCACCGTTTGTTAGGTTAAGTCTAGCATTTCTTCTTAAAGCATCACCTAGCTTATTAACACTTTCCATAACTGCTAACATATCTGATTTTAAATTTGGATTGATAGAAACTGATTTTGTAAAATCATCTTTTGTGTACAGTTCTAATGTACTTCTTAGGGCGGTCATATTGGTGTTGGTGGTAGATATCATACTATTAGTCACTTTACAAAGTTCTCTAATCATAAAATTAGCCGATTGACTTTTCACATTACATCCATACATACCTTGTTCAATTTTATTTAAAACCAAAACAATCTCACCTAGAACTTTCATATCTTCTTTTCTCATTCTATCGAAATCATGAGAGTATCTATCAAGTTCAGATATAACCAAACCAATTTCATTTTCTCTGCTACATTCAATTTTTTTTATTCTGTTAGTTCTCATAAAGACAAAATCCATAATCTCTTCCATATAGATTTTAAAATTTTCAACACCTTTAAAAATTCTTTGATATGCCAACCAATTGACAAATGCTATTATGGTTGCAAAAACTATATTGACTAGCACGATTGCAAAAACTTGAGAGCTAAAATAGATAGCCATAATAGATAAAATAGCAAAACCAACCTGTGCTAACAACATATTTATAAACATTTTCTGCTTATAGTTTAAAACATCATCCATCGAAAATCTCCTTGTAAAAATTATTGTTAAATTTTATTCTATTAATGCTTAAGAATGTAATGATTTTGTAATAAAAAATAAATGATTTTTGTTATGATTTACAATATTTTTGATATTTTCCACTATTTTAAACTGCTTTTCATCCGTAAGATGATTGTCAAATATACCATAGCTTTTTTCAATCATGGTTGTATTATTTTTTGTTCTATTTTTTAGATCTTGAAATGATTTTTCTTCTCTCAAAACACTCACCTCTTCAATATCCCTGTATCTTTCGAGTTTTTTCAGATTCTCCATCAAAACATACTTTTGCATATTAAGCTCACTTTGCCCAATATGACCGATTGCACCCAAAATAAGCTTTTTATCTTTATAATACGAATATGCTACCCAATTCATTTGTGATTTTAAAAGGATTTTTGAAAGGATGAGATTTAACCGATAAGTGTCTTTTACTTTTACAAAAGAACCATTAGAAGTGATGCTTGAAAGTATCTCTGTTGTTGATTTGATATGAAAGTCTTGTTTTCTTGTTTTTTGCGAAAAAAGCTTACTTTCATCTTTGAAATATAAGCTTTTCAGTTCATCAAGTGTTACTAAATCATTTTCCATTTTTTAATGCTCGAAGTTCAGCACCAATGTCATCTTGTCTCATAAAATGTTCCCCGATAAGAAACGCATCAGCACCAATTGAACTCAGTCTTAAAATTGTTTCCCTATCGTTTACTCCACTCTCAGCTACTATGATTTTTCCATTTGGAATCATCGGAATAAGCTTATCGCAAAGTTCCATATCCATCTCAAATGTTTGAAGGTTTCTATGATTTATCCCAATAATATGAGCTCCGCATCTCATAGCTTTCATCAAATCTTCTTTATCGTGTATCTCAACTAAAACATCAAGTCCAAGTTGTAAAGCTCTATCATACAAATATTGTAACTCTTTAGTCGAAAGTGCTTTTGCTATCAATAAAACAAAATCAGCCCCATATACAAGTGCTTCAACAAGTTGATATTCATCGATAATAAAATCTTTTCGAAGTAACGGAGTGCTTACATATCGTCTAATTCCAGTAAGATATTCTAAATTTCCTTGAAAAAAATGGGGTTCAGTCAAAACAGAAAGACAATTTGCACCATTTTTGCTATATTCCATCGCAATTGCAATTGGGTCAAAATCTTCTCTTATTATCCCTTTACTTGGGCTCGCTTTTTTCACTTCCGCGATGATTCGTATAGGTTCCTCTTTTGTAGCTGTAAGGAGTGTTCTTACATCTCTTGGAGGGTATGGATTGTAAGCTAAACTTCTCCCTAACCAATCGATACTATAGTCAATTTTTCTTTTTTCTAAATCATCTTTCGTTTTTCTTATTATCTCATCAAGTATCATTTTTCCTCTTTTTCCCTTCTATACAATCTTTAATTTCATCATAATGAAGCTTTATCTCTTCATCCTCAAGTCCAACTTTTTCAACAACTTCACTCATATATTTATCAGCTAATTTACACTCATTATTTTTAAAATATCCCCAAGCCAAAGAGTCTTTAAAAGCAATATTTTGTGGGTTTAAATCGTAAGCTTTTTTCACCAGTTCAAGCCCTTTTTTCACATCCAAATCGTAATCAATCAATAAATATCCATAAAAATTTTCATATTCAGGATTTGATTTTTCTTTTAAGGCAAGTTCAAATTTCTTTAAAACATCTTTGATAACAAGCTTTTTATCTTTTGCTATTGTGAAATCTAGCATCGCAATTCGCCCTAAAATAGTGTCATCAGCTGTTTGATGATAAGTTTTATATAAAATCTCAAGAGCTTTGTCATACAATTTATCTTGCTCATACATTGAAGCTACCAATAAATTATTATTACCAGTTTCAACTAAAAAATCAATTCCTTTTTGCTTATCTTTTTGTATATAAAGTTCCCCTAGCATAAGCTCAAACTTTGCTAAATTCTCTTGTATATAATCTTTTTTATGCTCAAAATACATTTTTTCCATTACGCTTATCATACCATCAAGATTATTTTGGATTTGATAGTATTCAAGTAGTTTGATGCAAACACTCTTCTCGCAACCATTTTTATCACCATATATTTTAAGATACTCTATTGCCTTACTTTTATCACCCAATTTTTCATGCAAAAGATTTGCTAGTGCCAAAACCAAATTTGGTGTCCCTAATGCTTTGTATCCAAACTCATAATTTCGCAAAGCATCATCATTCAAACCTAAAATATAATACAAATCTCCAATCAATCCACTATTTTGAGGCAAGTTATACTGTTCTAGTTGTTTTGCGACCAATAATGCATCGTCGTATTGTTTAAGAATAATCGTTGTTAAAAGATATTTATACATCAAATACTCTTTTACTTCTGGAAATTTTTCAAAATTATTTTGTGTTAAATCAATCACTTTCTTAAAATCTTTATTTGCGAAATAAGATTCAAGTGATTTTTTGAGATAATCACTATCTTTTGTTTGTTCAAATAATTTTTCATAAATCAAAGCACTACTTGCAAAGTCACTATTAAGCTCCCTGTCAAGTCCAATAAGTGTAAATACATCCTCTTTTGTATTCTGAATATCGACTCCAAAAAGATTTATTCCAGTTAAAAGCAAACTGGAGAATATTATTCTATGATAGCTGGACATTCTTGTTTTACCTCTTCTTTATTGTTTTTAAAATGTTCCCAAAAAGGGAAAGTTCTACACTGTGTTGGTCTTGCATCATAAACTGAACATTGTTTTTTTTCTAAATCAAAAAATATACAAGCATAGTTATTTTCAGCTAATTTCCTCTCTTTGATGGAAAATTTATACTTATATTTTATCAAATAGTTATCAAATAGCTCTTTAGTTGGGATACTAAGAAATGAAGCCAACTTCTCAATCTCATCAATCGTTATCCAAATAACACCATGCTCTCCAATACAACAATTCCCAGCACAAGTGCTACAAACAGAAGCATCAAATTTATAAGGAAAATCTTTATTTTCTAAAATCACAAGCACCACCAACCAACTCTTTTGTATCCACTTTTATACTATAAGTATCACACATTTTATAAATATCTTCCATTTCTACAGTAAATTTTTCACCCTCAAACATTATTAAAGGTGGCAAAATAGAGAGTAAACTTTTTGAATTTTTTCGTCCATATATCATCACCAAACTACTCTTTCTATCAATTTTTGGATGCAAAAATTGTAAAGTTTCAATATTTAAACCATACTTTTTATTCAAAAAGATAATATCATCAAGAAGCTTAACATCATAACAAAAGAAAAACTTCCCGTTATCTTTTAATATCTTTGCTGTTTTTTGTATCAAAAGTTCTAACGGCAAACTATCATTATATCTTGCAGTTTTCAAATTTTTATTTTCACTTTGCACCACTGTTGAGGGATAAAATGGCGGATTAGAAACAACTATATCAAAATTTTTACTAAACTCTATATCTCTAAAATCTCCTTCGAAAACATTTGAATTAATTTGATTTATTTGGCTATTTTTTTTTGTTAAAAAGATAAATTCCTCTTGCAATTCAGCACTATTCAAAAATAATTTTGGATAATGTTTCGCAACCAAAATCCCCAGAATCCCACTTCCGCTTCCTATATCCAAAAGCTCACCTTGAATATTTTTAAAAATTTTGAGATTTTGTTTAATGAAGTTAAAAAGGCAAAGAGTATCGCTATTATAACAATATCCGTCCTGTGGTTGATAAAAAAGCATTAGTTTATAACTCCAGAACTATCTCCGTGAAGGAATTTCTGCACAATTTCTAATTTTGAATTTTTAAAATGCTCCAAATCACCATATTCTACAATAACTCCTTCATACAACATTGCAAAATAATCTGCTGTTTTAAAAGTTTCATTTATATCGTGACTTATTAAAATTGATGTTGTTTTTATCTCTTTTTGAAGACTGATAATCATCTGAGAAATAACATCACTTGTAATAGGGTCAAGTCCAGAAGTTGGTTCATCATACAGTAAAACTTTAGGATTTAAGATAATAGTACGAGCAAGCCCGACCCTTTTTCGCATCCCACCACTAAGCTCATCTGGATTGAGAGATGCAACCCTTGAAGCATCAAGCCCGACTAGTTTAAGCTTGTCCATAACCTCTTGGTAAATCATTTTTTCATTCAGTTTCGTGTGTTCTCTCAAAGGAAAAGCAACATTTTCAAAGACATTCATACTGTCAAATAACGCTCCACTTTGAAATAAAAATCCAATATCTTTACGAATCTCCCTAAGCTCTTTTTTCTCTAGCTTTCCAATATCAATACCATTGTAAAGTATCTCACCACTTGTAGGTTTCAAAAGTCCCACAATATGTTTGATGATAGTTGATTTTCCACCACCACTTAGTCCAAAAATAGCAGTACATTTTCCAGTAACTATCTCCAGATTGACATCTTTGAGTATCTCTTTTGTCCCAAATATTTTCTTTAGATTTTTTATTTTTATGATGCTATCGTCCATTTTTATCCTTTGTTGACTTTGCCAAGTTTTACCACATTCTATCATACTATTTATATGATACAATTATCAAAATAATTCATAGTCATATTTTTTTAATGATTAATAAGGGGACAATATGTTTAAAACTGGAGTACCTGTAACTGGTGATGAGTTTATAGATAGAAAAGAGCATTTACCAATTTTTCAACACCATATAGACCAAAATCAAAATATAATGATAAAAGCCCCAAGAAGATTTGGAAAAACATCATTAGTCAAACACCTTTTAGAAGATAATGAAAAATACAATCTTATCTATTTAGATATTAGGCGATTTATCACTTTAAAATCTTTGAGTGAAAATATTTTGGATAAAGCTTATACATTTTCTGGAATTGATAATTTTATACAAAAATCTAAAAAATCTATTGTAACTCTTTTAAAATCTCTCAAAAATGTATCTATTGATGATATAGGCGAACTCACACTTGAGATTCAAGAGGAAAAAATAGATGATGTTGAATATTTTTTGCATGCTCTTGATATTGCCAATAAGATAGCCCAAAAGAAAGAGTTGCACATCCAAATGGTTTTAGACGAATTTCAAGATATTATCAAAATTGCCAATAATGACATATTAGAGAAATGTCGTTCAGTGATGCAACACCATAAAAATATCACTTATGTTTTTTTAGGAAGCATTGAAACAACAATGACTAAAATATTTGAACACAAATCCTCACCATTTTTTCATTTTACACATATAATAATTTTACCGTCACTTGATGTCGCTGAACTTTTTCAATATACGGAAGATGCATTTAAAAAACACGAAATAACTATTGGAAATCTTAAAAATTACCTTGATTTTTTAGGTGGTCATCCTGATTATTCGATGCAGTTTTTAAAAAATCTCTATGCTTATGCTATTATCAATCAACTAAAACACTTCAACGATGCAATACTCTTTGATATTTTAATAGAAACTATCGATTCAAATAAAGCTTATATAGATGAACTTATCTCAAAATCCAAATCAAAAAAACATCATAGTGAACAACTTGCAGCAATAGCAAATAATGAAATACTAGCAATCGATTCAAGAACATCGTATATTATCAAAGGTTCGTTAGAAGATATGGGACTTATAAGCAAAATAGATAGAGGCGACTATAGGATAAATGATATTTTTTTAAATCTTGCACTAAAAGATTCAACACTTCAAATTGAGGATTTTGCAAAGATGATTCATAATTGAAAACTTTATTTAGTGTTTCTTCTCAAAACTCATCAAAACGACTCTAAAACAAGAACCAGTTTTGAGAATAGTTTTTGAGAAAGTTGGAAGTGCTATTTTTAAGGAAGCTGGAAATGGTTAGGTTTCCAGTTTCTCCATATAAAAGGTCAATCTACAGAGCCACTTGCAAATTCAAAGATTTTGAGTATGAATAGTAGCAATTATTAGATTTTCACTTTAAAAATCACTATTTACTCCCTGTAAATGGTTATTTTTAAAGTGAAAAGATGATGATTGAAACTGTTTATAATCATTTGTTTG
>CAMCYD010000114.1 GCA_945883785.1 Helicobacter pylori PMSS1 | reverse complement strand
TTTTTACCTACAAAAATGAAAAAGATATTGTGATTCATAACACTACAAATGCTCTTGATGGTGGAGTATTTTCACCTATGAAAAAACTGCTGAAAATACACAATGGATTTACTAAAAACTTGAAGCTTAAAATGGTTGATGATTATCTTATAAGTTATAATAAAAAGTGGTTATTCTGGCACTCAGATTTTTCATTAAATCAGAATTGCTGCTAATGAAAGGTTGTGATGGCTGATGTTTTACCCTTTTTTGTTACAATTTGAAAAAATTATGGGAGAATAGTATGCAAAAAGAGCAATTTTTGGAAGCGATGAACTTCCGTCATGCGTGTAAGGTATTTGATGATACTAAAAAAATACAAAGTGAAGATTTAGATTTTATCTTAGAAGTTGGACGATTATCTCCATCTTCATTTGGCATGGAGCCTTGGAAATTTTTGGTAGTTCAAAATCAAGACCTTAAGGAAAAATTGCGACCATTTTGTTGGAATCAGCCTCAAATCACAACTTGTAGTAATTTGGTAATTGTTTTAGCAAAGATTGAAGAGCTCAAACCAAATGCAACTTATGTAAAAGAGATGTTTGGAAGACGAAATTTATCAACTGAGAATTATGAAAAATATTTAGAACTGTATGGAAATCATCTTTCACATACAATGTCAAGTGATGAAAATATTTTGGCTTGGAGTGCTAGACAGTGCTATATTGCTATTGGAAATATGATGAGTGGAGCTGCTAGTATTGGGATAGATAGTTGTCCTATTGAAGGGTTTGAAAAAGAAAAAATCGAAGAGATTTTACAACTGGATAGTTCACGATACCAACTTGCTGTGATTGTTGCTTTTGGGTATCGTATCAATGAACAAAGTGAAAAATTAAGGCTTAGTATTGAGGAGGTTGTAGAATATTGTTGATTACTTTTGAATATCTTTAACCGATTAATCAAGACTGTGGTAAAATCTTTATAAATAAAAAGAGGTAAAAATGGAACAAAGTATATTAATAGTTGATGATAGTAAAACAATACTGAGTGGACTAACAAATACAATAGAAAATAGATTAGGGCTAAAAGTATATGGAGCAGCTTCTATGAAAGAGTGTGCTGATTTGATACTTGCTCATAAGGGTCAGTTTTCTCTCGCTTTGCTTGATTACGGTTTGCCAGATGCTCCAAATGGAGAAATAATCACTTTTATCAAAAAGTTCAATATCCCATCTATTGTTTTAACAGGAACGACGCTTGATAAAGAGCACGAAATATTTAAAAATGAAAATTTGATAGATTATATTATCAAAAATGGAAGTTATGCTATAGATTATAGTGTTGGAGTTGTGGATAGGTTTATCAAAAATGCAAAAGTTGAAGTGCTTGTGGTGGATGATTCTAAAACTTTTGCACATAAAATGGAAGCTTTGTGCAAAAAATATAATCTCAATGCTATAGTAAATTATAGTGCAGAAGAAGCACTTGTAACTCTCAAACAACGACCAAATATTAAGTTGGTTTTAGTTGATTATATGATGCCTAAGATGAATGGACTTGAGCTGACGATGGAGATACGAAAAACTTATAAAAAAGATGAGTTGATTGTGATTGCACTTTCTGGTATGAGTGAAAAAGAGGTAGTTGCAAGTTTTTTAAAATATGGTGCAAATGATTTTTTATACAAAGATTTTTCAAATGAAGAATTTTTTGCAAGGGTAAATGGGAATTTAGATGTTTTAGAACTCTTTGAATACACCCAAGATAAAGCAAAAAAAGATTATCTTACAGGAGTCTTTAATAAAAATTATCTCTTAAATGTTGGGAATGAAATTTATGATATCGCTAAGAAAAAAAGGGAATTACTCGCTGTTGTGATGATAGATATCGATAATTTTCAAACTATCAATGAATCGTATGGGCATGAAATTGGGGATGAAGTGATTGTTCTTTTATCGGAGATATTATTAAATAATCTCAACAAAGATTCGATTATCGCAAGAATTGGGCAAGACCAATTTTGTATTTTGCTTCAAAATCGACCGTATGCTGAAATATATCAAGTTTTTGAAGAATTAAAAGAGAAGATAAAAGAGGAATTTATCCAAATTACAACTGGAAAAATAACCTTTACTATCTCTATTGGTGCAACAATAAACAAAAATGCCACACTTATCAATATGATGGATGATGCTGATGAAGCACTAGCTAATGCTTCTCATAAGGGTGGCGATATGGTAATAATAAATTCATAATTTGAAAAAAAGTTTATAAAGAATGGAAATAAAATTAGACGATATTATCCTCACCGTAGTACATAAAAGCGATAAAAGGATAAAAAGAGTTGGGTTATCTTTAGAAAATAAAAACGAGATTGTTATCAAAACCCCATTAAAATTTAAAGCAAATCAAATCAGAGATATTATTATGCAACATAAAGATTGGATTTTACGTTCATTAAATAAAGTCCCTGTAAAAAATAAATTTGATTTTATATGTGGAGGTAAAATCCCTTTTATGGGGGAGGATTATCCTTTAGAATTGGTGATTGATGATGCGATTACTAATGTAAAAGTAAAATTCCAAAATGATACATTTTATTTTTATCACAATAGCACCATTGATGTTTCTAAAGAGTATGAGTTATTTATTGATGGATTAAAAGCTTTTTACAAAAAAGTAGCGATTAAATACATCGACCCTATTTTTGATGAGATGTGTTTTTTAACAAAATTACATCCTGAGAAGATCTCCTATCGTTATGCAAAAAGGCAGTGGGGAAGTTGCAGTTATAAAAATGATATATCTATTAATTATATGTTATTGCAATTTCCTATAAATGCGATACGATATGTTGTATTGCACGAGCTTTGTCATATCGAAGAGAAAAATCATAGTGCGAGATTTTACAATCTTGTATCACTATATATGAGTGATTATAAAAAAGAGGAATTGGTACTAAAACAAAAGAGTTTTTAAAAAGTATGTCAATTTGTTATATTTTTGAGTTATGTAAATATTTTATGATAAGATTTTGATACAAAAAAGATAAACAATAAAAATTAAGAAAAGAGAGAAAATAAAATGACAGAAGATCAAAAAAAAGCACTAGATTTGGCGATTAAACAAATGGATAAAGCGTTTGGAAAAGGGACGCTCATAAGACTTGGAGACAAAGCAATTGAGCCAATTGAAACAATTAGTACAGGTTCACTTGGACTTGATTTGGCACTTGGAGTTGGCGGACTTCCAAAAGGGAGAGTCATAGAAATCTATGGACCTGAAAGTAGTGGGAAAACAACATTAACATTGCATGCGATTGCAGAGTGCCAAAAAGCAGGTGGTATTTGTGCTTTTATCGATGCGGAGCATGCTTTGGATGTAAAATATGCAAAAGATATCGGAGTCGATACAGAAAATTTACTTGTATCTCAACCTGATTATGGTGAACAAGCTTTAGAGATACTTGAGACACTTGTAAGAAGTGGAGCTGTTAATCTTATAGTAGTGGATAGTGTTGCTGCACTCACTCCAAAAGTTGAAATTGATGGGGATATGGATGACCAACAAGTCGGTGTTCAAGCTAGACTTATGTCTAAGGCATTGCGTAAAATAACAGGTATTTTAAGTAAGATGAATGTAACGGTAATATTTATCAATCAAATTAGGATGAAAATAGGGATGACCGGATATGGAAGCCCTGAAACAACAACTGGTGGAAATGCTTTGAAATTTTATAGTTCAGTGAGACTTGATATTAGAAGAATTGCGACACTTAAACAAGGGGAAAATAGCATTGGAAATAGAACAAAAGTAAAAGTTGTTAAAAATAAAGTTGCACCTCCTTTTAAAACGGCTGAGTTTGATATTATGTTTGGGGAAGGAATCTCCAAGTTAGGCGAGCTTGTAGACTATGGTGTAAAACTTGAAATTGTTGATAAGGCTGGAGCTTGGTTTAGTTATAACGATAGCAAAATTGGACAAGGGAAAGAAAATAGTAAAGTATATTTAAAAGCACATCCTGAAATGGCAAATGAAATAGAAGCCAAGATTCTAAAAGCTATGGGTAATGGAGTAATTTCATTGTCAGCTAATAGTGAGGATGAATCAAGCGAAGATTGATTATTCGATACAAACTAGGAGCAAAATCTAACAAATACTTTTTTAAGAATTTGTTAGATACAATCCGCCTAATTTGAATTACGATAGAAAAGAAATAAGATGAAATTAGGTCAAGAATTATATATTATTTAACAACTTTCTATTAAAAGATTCGATAATAAACGAAGAGAAAAAAGGAAAATAAATATGGAATTTAAAGACTTTAATTTTAAAGATGAATTAATGCAAGCAATCAATAAGGCTGGTTTTACTGAACCAAGTCCGATACAAAAAGATGCGATACCTATCGTATTAAGTGGAAAAGATATAGTTGCTCAAGCTCAAACAGGGACTGGTAAAACAGCTGCATTTGGTTTGCCAATACTGCAAAATCTAAGAAGAGATGGAACTGTTGAGGCACTTGTAATTGTCCCAACAAGAGAACTTGCAATGCAAGTAAGTGATGAATTATTTAAATTTGGTAAATTTTTAGATATTAAAACAGCTACAGTTTACGGTGGTACTTCATATTCAAGACAAATCAAACATACAGAAAATGCTTCTATTGTTATAGCAACTCCAGGGAGACTTTTAGATCTTCTTAAAAATGAACAAATCAAAATCAACCCAAGATTTATCGTACTTGATGAAGCTGATGAGATGCTTGATATGGGATTTTTAGAAGATATCAAAACAATTTTTAAATTTATGCCAAAAGAGAGACAAACACTTTTATTTAGTGCAACTATGCCTGAACCTATAAAAGATTTGGCAAAAAAAATTTTAATTGAACCAGAATTTGTTACTGTTACAAAAAAAGATATGACAAATACAAATATTGTTCAATCGTATTATGTTGTAGAAGAATATGAAAGAGACGATGCTCTTATGAGACTTTTCGATTTCAAAAACCCAACAAAATCTATTGTATTTTGTAAAATGAAAAGAGATGTTGATAGACTTGCTACATACCTTGTTTCTCAAGGTTATAGTGCAAAAGCTCTTCATGGAGATCTTGAACAAAGACAAAGAGAAGAGGTTATCAAAGCGTTTAAAGCAAGTACAATTGAAGTTTTAGTTGCAACAGATGTGGCAGCTCGTGGACTTGATGTAAGTGATGTAAGCCATGTATTTAATTATCAATTACCATTTGATAGTGAGCCTTATGTGCATAGAATTGGAAGAACAGGAAGAGCTGGTAAACAAGGAGTTGCTGTATCAATCGTAACTCCAAGTGAATTTAGAAGTTTACAAAAAATACAAGCAAGTATCGGAAGCATGATGGAAGCTAAAGTTGTTCCAACTATAGATGATGTAAAATCAAAAAATCATACAGGTTTTATGGATAATATTAAAAATCAAGTTGTAGATCCAGCTGTTTGCAATGTTATTGATGCTTTAAAAGAAGAATTTGATTTATCTACAATAGCGTATAAACTCGCGACAATTTTAACTCAAAAAGATGAAGTTAAAGGTAGAAATAAAATAGGGAAATCTCATCAGGATATAGCAGCTTTAATAGAAAGACTAAAAAATGATAGAGGTGGGAGTAGTTCTCGAAGCAGAAATAGAGGTCCAAGAACAAATAGCGATAGAAGACCAAGTAGAGATGGAGATAGTGGGGGAGACAGAAGACCAAGAACTGACAGCGATAGAAGACCACGAACTGATAGTGGAAGTGGCGACAGAAGACCACAAAGTAGAGATGCTGCTGGTAGACCACCAAGACCAAGGGGTGAGAGTGGTAGTTCAAGAAGAGGATAATATCCCTTCTCTAGACTTTGAAGAGATAAGATAAATTATGTTATGTTATCTCTTTTCATTTATAAAGAATATTAGAAAATGTATGATATAACTATCATCGGTGCAGGAGCTAGCGGGCTTTTTTGTGCTTCAATACTTCAAAAACAAAATAATCTCAAAATTTGCCTTATAGATAAAAATCCCAAAATTGGCACTAAAATAAAAGTGAGTGGTGGCGGTAAATGTAATATTACAAATAAATATTTAAGCTCAGAATTCTATTTGGGTGATAAGAATTTTATTGAGAATAGCTTTAAAAAATTTGATAATAATGCACTTTTAAAATTTTTAAAATCAAATAATCTCATCCCGATTTTGAACGAAAAAATAGTCAGAGGGACATACTTTTGTAATTCAAGTGATGCAGTGATTACATTGTTTTCTCAATTAACCAACGAATGCCATTTTTTATTTGAAAATGAAGTTTTAGATGTGAATTATCTTAATGAAGAATATTTAATAAGAACGAATAAAAATGATATAAAATCGAAAAAACTTATAATTGCTTCAGGTGGACTTTCATATCAAAGTTTAGGAGCTACTGATATTGGATATAAAATAGGACAAAAGTTTGGTCACAATATTATTACACCAAATCCAGCGCTTGTAGGATTTACGGTACAAAAAGAGCAGTTTTGGTTTAAAGAACTCAGTGGTTTATCTATGAATACACAAATAAAAGTTGATAATAAAACAATGGAAGGGAGTATGCTTTTTACCCATAAAGGATGCAGTGGTCCTGTAATTTTAAGTACATCGCTTTATTGGAAAAAAGGGCAAATTAAAATTGATTTTGCACCCAATAAAGAAAGCTATTTGCCAAAAAGATTTAAACAAGCCATTAAAGATTTAGAGATAGATATTCACAATTATCAGATGTCACCAGCTGGAAATTTTGGTTATACAAAAGCTGAAGTTACTAAAGGAGGAATAGATACTACAGAGATAAATGAAGATTTTGAAAGTAAACTTCAAAAAAATTTATACTTTATTGGAGAAGTGACTGATGTGACTGGTGAACTTGGCGGATACAATTTTCAATGGGCATTTAGTAGTGGTTATGTGTGTGCAACATCTATGGCTAACCAAAAGTGAACTATAGTTTTTTAAAACCAGTAACTTGTTGCGATCCATCGTAACACTCAAAGCCCCGAACATATACTACCCCAAAATTTTTAGATAACTTTTTTCAAATCTAAATTCTTTGAGCCACTTGCAAATTCAAAGATTTTGAGTATGAATAGTAGCAATTATTAGATTTTCACTTTAAAAATCACTATTTACTCCCTGTAAATGGTTATTTTTAAAGTGAAAAGATGATGATTGAAACTGTTTATACTCATTTATTTGAATTT
>CAMCYD010000113.1 GCA_945883785.1 Helicobacter pylori PMSS1 | reverse complement strand
TTCAAACAAATGATTATAAACAGTTTCAATCATCATCTTTTCACTTTAAAAATAACCATTTACAGGGAGTAAATAGTGATTTTTAAAGTGAAAATCTAATAATTGCTACTATTCATACTCAAAATCTTTGAATTTGCAAGTGGCTCAAAAATAAAACAAATTAGATAGTAAAACTCTTTATAATGTACGAATAACCCTAGAAAATATAGGAATTGTCAAAAAAATAGCTACTGGAACTTACCAAATTAAGGATATTTTTTTTGGAAATCTCAGGAATAAATGTTTTATGTTAAAACAACTATACTAAAAAACAGAATTGCAACACAGCTCAATTTTCAATTGCAAAGTTGATGATTGACTGTATCAAACCAAAGAAAATAAAAAAAGGTAAGTAATGATGGATAAAAGCAGAAATATAAAAGATGCAAGTGATATAAAAAAGCAAGGATTTTGGGCTATTTTTATTGTCCTTGTGATATCTTTTTTAGGTACAGTGAGTGTATCTTATGTGATACAAGAAAAGAGACTTGAAGATATAAATAAAGTTTATTTTGAAAAAATACAAAATTCTTACGAAAAAAATCTAAATCTAAATATCAAAGAATACTATTCTAAAAGAGTTCAAAAGTTTTTAACAGATGAAGTTGTAAAAGCTGTTTATTTAAAAGACAGGGAACAGGTCGCAAGGCTTGTTCAAAAAGATTTTGAACATCTAAAAGTAGAAGATATTTATGTCAAGCAACTCCATTTTCATCTTGCAAATGGAGTTACTTTATATAGAGCTCATAAACCAAATCATTTTGATGATGATATAGCATCCGTGCGACCTATGGCAAAAACGGTTCATGAAAAAAAAGAGATTATATTTGGATTTGAAGGTGGGAAAAATGGCTTAAGTTATAGAATTTTTGTTCCTATTTTTTATAAAAATGAGTATCTTGGTGCTTTAGAGCTAGGAGTTTCTCCACAAAAAATTCTCAATACAGTAACCTATTTTAATAACATAGATGCCATTATCCATCTTGACAAATCACAACTCCAAAAAGATGGCAAAAGTATGACTCTTGAAAAATTCAAAGATAAAGCGCTTATCAAAGAATTTTCACTGAACTTCGAGAAAGAGTGCCAAATATCTTATAAAAATAATTCTTTTATTGTCAATAAAATAGCTATGGTTGATTTTAGTGGTAAAAAAATAGGGGAATTTGTCTTTTTTAATAATATTACAAAAGAGTATGCATACCTTTATCAAGAGTCATTTTTCTTGATTTTGATATTTTTATTTTTATTTATTATACTATTAATGATTATTCATACGATTTTCTCCAAACTTATTGGCAAACTTGATAGCACAAAAAATGAACTGGAAACTATTTTAAAAACATCAAGAGATGGGATAGCCATTTTAGATTTTGAAACAAATTTTTTATATTTCAATGATTCTTATCTTGCTATGACAGAGTTTACGAAAGAGGAACTTCTAGCAAAAAGCTGTGCAGAGCTTTCAGCTCCTGAAGACACATCAAGAGCGGTTAAAATACTTGAAACGGTGAAAGAATTTGGTTTTGTTGAAAATTTTGAAAAAACTTGCATCGTCAAAGATGGAAAACGAGTCATTGTGAATATGGCAATTTCACTTATGCCAGATGGGAAAAGACTTTTGATAACAACTAAAAATATTACAGAAGCAAAACAAATCCAAAGACAAATCGATGATTATGTAAAACTCATAGATGAAAATATTATTACCTCCTCAACTGACATAGATGGAAATATTAAAACTGTTTCTAAAGCTTTTTGTGAAATTTCAGAGTTTTCAAAAGAGGAACTTATCGGAGAAAACCATCAAATTATAAGACATCCAGATATGCCGATAGAACTTTTTGAAGATATGTGGCAAAAAATAGTAAATGATGATATTTGGGAAGGTGAAATCAAAAATAAAACAAAATCCTGCGGGTTTTATTGGGTACATAATAAAATCTACCCAATATATGATGAAAGAAAACAAAAAGTTGGGTATACAGCCATCAGACAAGATATTACAGATAAAAAGAAAATAGAGGAATTGTCTATCACGGATGGTTTAACAAACATTCACAATAGAAGATATTTTAATGAGATATTTCCAAAATTTGTAAAAAGTGCACAACGAAGTGATGATTTGGTTTGTTTTATGTTGATGGATATTGATTTCTTTAAACAATACAATGACAATTACGGACATCAAGCTGGTGATGATGTACTTATTAAAGTCGCAAATGCTATAAAAATATCTCTAAATAGGGGAGATGATTATTGTTTTAGACTTGGTGGAGAAGAATTTGGAGTGTTATTTAAAACAAAAAGTGATGAAGATGGATTTCGTTTTGCAGATTTAATTAGGAAAAATATTGAGAATCTAAAAATTCTACACGAACATAGCATAGCAAATGCATATGTAACATCTTCTGTAGGATTTGTAGTAGTAGATAAAAATGAAATAATCAAATGTGATGATATTTACAAACTTGCAGATGATTTACTTTATATGGCAAAAAAATCTGGAAGAAATAAAGTTGTAGGAAGCAAAAATTATTTATAATCATAATAGGAAATGGAGATAGTGCATATGAAAAAAACTCAAACAAGTTTAGAAAACTATAAAAAGATTATCCGAAGTGATTTCTTTTTAGAGGGGACAGTTATAGCCTTTATTTGGAATAATGATGCTATCTGGTCGGTTGAAACAGTTTCTAAAAATATTGAAAAATATCTAGGATATGAAGATGAATTGTTTTTGAACAATCTCCTTGCTTATTCAAGTTTAATTCATCCTGATGATTTAGCTCGGGTTATTGAAGAGGTAAGTTGTGCTTCAAGTGAAAAATTAAAGTCTTTCAATCATGAACCATATCGAGTACTTACTAAAAATAATGACTATATTTGGGTGAAAGACTCTACAAATATTTTCTATGATGAGGATAACAATATTACACATTTTGTGGGATATATTATTTCAATTAATGATGAAATTGAGAAAAATATGCAGTATCAAAAAAGACTAGAAGAACAAAAAGCAGAACTTCAAACAATATTTAATACCACAAAAGATGGTATCGCTGTGTTAGATATGGAAACCAATTTCAAAAAAGTAAACAAAGCTTATTGTGAGCTCACAGGACTAAGTGAAGATGAACTTTTAAGTACTTCTTGTTTGGCACTTACTTATAAAGAGGATCTTCCAAATGCAAAAATACAGATGGAAATTCTGATAAAACATGGTTTTGTGGATAGTTATGAAAAAAGATGTTTTCCAAAAGGTAAACTTCTTACTGTTAATATGTCTGCTAATTTATTGCCCGATAGGAAGCATATTCTTGTCAGTATGAAGGATATTACAAAATTTAAAACTTTTGAAGCACAATCAAAACTAGCTTCAATGGGTGAAATGATTGGAAATATTGCTCATCAATGGAGACAACCTTTAAGCGTTATAGCTGCAACTTCGAGTGGCATCTCTCTTAGGGAAGAGATGGGAATACTTGATAAAACTATGCTGCTTGAAGGGATGGAAAATATAACAAATCAAGTGAAATATCTTTCAAAAACTATTGATGATTTTAGAAATTTTCTCAAAGATAGCAAGAATCAACAAAAGTTAAGTGTCAAAGAGACTATTGAAAAAACAATCTCTATAGTTTCGCCAGTTATGAAAAGTCACAATATCCAATTGATTGTTGAGATGAATGATGATTTGGAAATTGTTGGTTATGAAAATGAGCTGATGCAGTCATTTATCAATATTATCAATAATGGAAGAGATGCAATTTTGGAAAATGTCAAAGATGATACGGATAAGTTTATTTTTATCACAACACTTCTTTCCGAAAAAGGGTTAAATGTTATTATTCAAGATAGCGGTGGAGGTATTTCTCGGAATATAATGGATAAAATATTTGAGCCATACTTTACTACAAAACATCAAAGTGTAGGTACTGGAATAGGGCTCTCGATAACCTATAAAATGCTTACAGAGCATCATGATGCTACGATTGAGGCATATAATCAAACCTATCATTATCAAGATAAATTGTATTATGGAGCTTGTTTCGCGATAGTTTTTAAAAACAATGTATGTTAAGTAGCAAATCAAAATAATTTAAAAAAGGAAAATGATGAAAAAAATAGCAATTGTAGACGATGAACAAGATATTATAAATGTCTTAGCCAAGTATTTATTGAGAAGCGGTAAAATCGAAATAGAGATGTTTTCAAATCCAGATTTAGCTCGTAATTCTATTATGAATGGTTCGTATGATTTGATTCTTTTAGATATTATGATGCCCCAAATAAATGGAATTGACTTACTTAAAGAGATAAAAATCAATCAAGTCGCTTCAAAGGTTATCCTGATGACTGCTTATACAACAATGGAACGAATAAATGAAGCGTACGAAATCGGAGCAGATGATTATATTACAAAACCTTTTATTAGTTTGAGGGATGTTGAAATTAAGATTTTTGATACTTTAAATTTGTAAAACTGGATATTACTCTACGGTAGTATAGCTATCACAAAGCAAACTAAAACATAGAAACTGTCATTGCGAGGCACGAAGCAATCCACGAAGCCGACTATGGATTGCTTCGTTCCTCGCAATGACATACAATATAAGCTTTAGTTTGCTTTTTGATGACAATATCCATGTTTAATGAAGTGTTAGATTGTTACAATTGTAAATTTATCGGTAATTCTATGAAAAATTTAGCACCATTTTTTGTATTTTTAGCATACAAATTACCTTTAAAACTATTTAAAACTATTTGATAACTCATATACAATCCAAGTCCTGTTCCGTGGGAATATTGTTTTGTAGTAAAATATTCATTAAAAATAGAGGGGAGAATATCCTCAGGGATTCCTCCCCCATTGTCTTCAACTGAAATGATAATTATATTACGGGAATCATCCAGTTCAAGATCTACTTTTATCCAAGCATCAAAAATCCCTTTCTCCATCAAAATATCTTTAGCATTGTTGATGATATTAATAATCACTTGTTCTAGTTCCCCTTGCATCATTTGCAGGAAAAGTGACTTTTTTTGTTTAATATTATCTATTAATTGTATATGATTGTGTTTCAAAGTTGCATTTGTGAGCATGAAAGCTTTTTGGATACTCTCTTGAATATTTATATCTCTTAATTCTTTTTTTTCTTTTAAAAAGTTTCTAAAAATATCGATAGTATCGGAGAGATAATTAGCATTATCAACGATAGTTTTCATTTTATTTGGAATATCTTCAACTACTAATGTCCCAAGTTCCTGCTGGAACCCTATACCAGAGGCTGTAACTGTTATCATGGAGAGTGGTTGTCTCCATTGATGAGCAATATTTCCAATCATTTCACCCATTTGAACCATTTTTGCTTGATCAAATAATAATCTTTCTTTGATTTCATTTTCCCTTTTTAACTGCTCTGTCAGTTGCATTATCTCAGTAACATCATTTAGAAATAACTTTATTACATTATCATCTATCATCGTCCCGTAATACCCTTTGATTTGATAATACCTATCTTGTATCTCAACTGTATCATATAAAATTTGACTAGCCAATAAAGTTTCATACAACTTTTTCCATTGCTCCTTATCAATAAGTTTTGTAATACAATCATCCAAACGGATATCAAAGTTAGCTTTTGTTATACCATTTGTCCAAAAAATAATTTGTTCACCTTCAACATCAATAAGTTCAATAATATATTCTGAAAGTGCATTAAAAGTATCTCTTGAATCAAAAAATTTGGATTCCAAAAACTTTGTGTAGTTACCTCGCACAATTGCTGCGACATCTTTTGAGGAAAGTGTATAGTATTGGTCATCATTTGAATTAAATACTACAACTCGGCGAATTCTTTGCTTTTGCATCAGTTGAATCATATCTTCTGCCGTTTTATACTCTTCAATTTGTATTATTGGCGTGTGCATAAAATATTTTACAATTTTATGTTGATTAACATTTTGTTGTGCTAATTTAATGATATCACTTTCAGAGATAATACCAATTGCTTTATCATCTGATGCAATCAAAAGAGATGTTAGTTTGTTGGTAGTCATAATATCTAATGCTTGTTTGAGAGTACTATTTTCACTAATAAGCACCGCTTTATTTCCAGTGTGCGTTAGTTGTTGGAGTTTGAGACTTGCTCCTTGAATCTTCTCTTCTAAGGTATAAATAAGATCTTCTTGTTCCATACATGCGATATAATTGTCATTATTATCAATTACGATTATTTTGCGAATATTATTATTAAGCATCATACTGAGTGCGTATTCAACCAATCTTGTGTGATGTAATACAATAAGGTCTTTTATTGCATAATCAATAGCAAAATCATTGAAATCGACTTTTGTACTAAAAAATCTGACAATATCTTGTTCGCTTATGATTCCAATTGGCTTTTGTTGATTAACAATTATAATGTGATGTAATCGCTCATTGGACATTTTGTCAATCACTTCTTGCAGAGTCGCTAAAATGTCAACAGTATCATCAATTGGGTGTATAAAATCTTTTAAAAACATGAGTAATTTTATAGGAATTATACTTAATGTTGCACTTTATCAAATTGACACTTTTTTATAAATTTTTAAGCTAAGAGCAACAATAATAATAAGTGTCTTCAACTAATTAAACTCTTTTTAGAGATTGATTAGTTGGAGACACTTATGAGCCACTTGCAAATTCAAATGAGTTCAGCACTAAAATGAGCAAAAGCACTTTCAATGCTTGGCACTGTTTTGTAGTGAGTAGCTGTAAGTTTTACATATTTGGTTTTGAGGTCACATATTGCTATTCTAAAAGCAGCACCCATAACTGGTTCTACAACACAAATAATTTTATCTCCAATTTGTCTTGTCGCATGGACAATGCCTTGCAGATGGGAAAAAAAATATTTTGGATAACTTAAAGGTGTGATTTCAACAACTATGACCCCTTTGTTATTTTCTAAGGTTTGGAGAATATCCATAGCATCCTCATAACTCTCAAATTGGATACACCAGTCATCAAATTTTTTATTAAAGTGCTGTAAATCTTCATCTAAAAATCCACCAGCTAAAGATTGTAAAGCAAATATCGGCACAAAAAACCCTTAAAATAATATAGTGTGCAATTCTAAAATAAAATTACTTTAAGAGTCGCTTGCAAATTTAAAATTATAATCATTTTTGGTTCCAAGTCTCTTGCAAATCCTAAAATTACTCAATCTTTGATTGAGGCTAATTTTAGTGATGATGGCTACGACTGTAAGGAGTAGAAAAAAGTAAAGCAGTTTACTTTTTTGACGACTTTCACATACCTCGCAGTGACTGGAA
>CAMCYD010000112.1 GCA_945883785.1 Helicobacter pylori PMSS1 | reverse complement strand
TTTGGTCGTCAAGTATAAAAATTTGTGAAATGTATTTTTAAAATGTTACTTTTATGCAATTAAGTACCTCTAGCTTGGGAATTTATATCAAACTAAAGGCTATTTTTCTTGCTCCTATTCTCCTGAGTTGGAGCATTTTGTGTTTGTGTATGCATGCGTTCCCACTCGGGAGAGTGGGAACGAGGAAAAATCTTTGAATTTGCAAGTGGCTCTGATATAATACCAAATAAAAATATTAGATATAGTCGTCCCAAAGCAAACTATGGTTTTATACTCCAGTCATTGCGAGGAACGAAGCAATCCAAAAGTCGGCTTCTTGGATTGCTTCGTTCCTCGCAATGACATACAATATAAGCTTTAGTTTGCTTTATGATGACAATACAACACAAGGAAATACATATGAAGACTGCTAAATTACTCTTTGGTATCCATTGTCATCAACCGATTGATAATTTTGATGAAGTTGTTTATGATGCTATTGCTAAATCATACAAACTTTTTTTTCAAACTTTGCAACATTTTCCGAATTTTAAATGTTCTGTCCATTGTAGCGGTTGGTTATTGGAATTTATACAAAAAAATAATACAGAACTTTTTTCACTTATGCAAACGCTCTCTTCTCAAATTGAATTTTTTAGTGGTGGTTTTTATGAGCCGATCTTAGCTTCTATCCCCTCAATTGATAGAATCGCTCAAATTCAAAAACTGGGTGTTTTCATCAAGGAAAATTTCAATCAAACCCCAAAAGGGCTTTGGCTTACTGAGAGGGTTTGGGATGATTCGATTATCACAGATTTAAAAAAATGCGGAATAGAATATCTTATCGTTGATGATTATCACCTCCTTTCAAATGGCACTACAAAAAATCTTCACGGGTATTATTTGACTGAAAACAATGCCAATACCATTGCAATATTTCCAATAAGCAAAGATTTGCGATATGCAATTCCCTTTTCTTCAACAGCTCAAATCAAGGAAAAACTCCAATCATTTTGTGATACATCTGGCTCAAATGGTGCGATTATTTTTGATGATGGAGAAAAATTTGGAATCTGGCCAAAAACTTATGAGTTATGTTATGAAAATGGTTGGCTTGAAGATTTTTTTGCACTGGCTTGCGAAAATGAAACAATACAAACACAAACCTATAAAGAGTTTTATGAAGCAAATAAACCTCTTGGTTTGGTCTATCTCAAAACAGTTTCTTATGAAGAGATGGGACATTGGTCAAATCTTGACACAAGCTATCACTACTCTCAAAGTGGGATTTGGAAAAACTTTTTCATCAAATATCAAGAGAGTAATTGGATACATAAAAGAGTTTTGGAGCTTTCAAAAAAACAAATAGACAATCCAATTTATCTTGATTGTTTGTACAGAGCACAGTGCAATGATGTTTTATGGCATGGTGTATTTGGCGGTATTTATCTCCCAAATTTAAGAGACAATGCCTACAGATATATCATAGAGTGTGAAAAAATGCAACCTTTGGAAGCTTTGACACTATATGATATTGACTTTGATGGGTATCTTGAATACAAACTTTCAAGCAAAGATTTAGCAGTTATCATCAAACCAAATTTGGGTGCTTGTATTGTTGAACTTGACATAAAAGATAAAAATTTCAATCTTTTAAATACTCTTTCAAGAAGGGAAGAGGAATATCACAAAAACATCCAAAAAGAGGCTCCAACATCTGAAAATAAAATCGCTACAATTCACGATACTATCCTCACAATGGATGAAAATATTGAGATATTCATTGATTATTATCTTAAAAAAAGTGCAATAGATTTTATTTATGATGATAATTTCACTTTAGAACATTTTGTAACAAATCAATTTTCTCCGATTGTCGATTTGAGTAATGCCATATTTGAACCAACAACACAAGGAAAAACTACTTTTGAACACCGATGTACTCTATTTCAAGAGAAGGTTTTAGTACAAAAAGAATATCTTTTGAAAAATGAAATTTTAGAAACAAACATACATATTCAAACGAACAATACAATAAAGCTTATTTATGTCAATGAATGGAATTTGCACTTTGCAATGTACGATATTTTAGAAATTAATGGGGAACTATTAAAAGATACACTTAGTTTTATTTCAAATACATTAGAGATAGTCGACCCTTATCTTGGCAAAAAAATAGTTTTTGATTTAGGATGTGAATGTGAGATTTTTCTTACAAAAAATTTCACGGTAAGCCAAAGTGAATCTGGACTTGATTTGACAGTGCAACATCTTTCAATAGCGTTTGTAACAAATTTTGAGAATAATATAGCGTTCAATATTACCTTCTCAATTCAAAATACTTTGATATAATCTAAAAAAAATTTGGAGTCTTATATGCGTTATTTATTTTTAATCTTGATTGTATTTATCTTTGGAGGATGTGTCCAACAACAACCTGCCCCTTGTATCTCTCAAAAAGAGTTAGTTTCAAAAAGCTATCGTGAACTTTCTCTTGTAGCCAAATCAATCAAAGAGCAAGAAAAAGCTATGGGGGAGTTTGCAACATTTATCGGGATTATGAAAAGCTATGTCAGTGACTATTCAAAAACAATCGAAGCAAGTGCTTATCTATCAAATGTACTGAGAGTCTTACCAATCCCATATGCTGGGGAGGTTTCAAATGCTACAAAATTGGTTTCAACAAGTCTCGTAACTTTAAACAATACAGCCTCCGCACTTCATACATATAGAGAATCAAGTGCAACTTTTCTTTACAGATACAACCAATTAGGGGAAAATCCAACACCAAAAAGTTTAGCAGAACTCTCTTTTTATGCGGACAATACCCTTATTGTTGATGCTCTTTCTTTACAAGGCAATATGGAACAAATCTCTAAAACAACTGAAGGACTTGTGATGGCTACACAAATCATCACTACAACTTCAACAACAGCTTTTAATTATCTAAACAAAGCAAAATCTCTTTTGGGAAGCGAAGAAGAAGTTTCTAAGACAGAAAAAGAAGTACTGGCAAAATCAAAAGATGGCTTTCAAACAAATTTAGTACAACTGAACACTCATATCAATATGCTTAAAAATAGTGCGATGATACATCGGCAAGGTATCGCAAAAGCAAGAGTGATTGCCGATTTGGCGGTTGAAATTCATAGCACTACTCCTGTAAAAGAATAAAGAAAATGTGGTTATTTACAAGATGTGATTTAAAATTTGATATCGTTACTCCGACACCTTTTGTCCTTATGTTACGCCCAAGAAGTGCTGTAAATCAATGGATTGCCTACGAAGAATACAAAATTATCCCAAGTGTTCCTGTTGTTGAATTTACAGATATTTACGGAAATCTTTGTCAAAGATTGATAGCACCTGCTGGAATTTTTTCCATCCACACGGCTGCAAAAGTTATGACGGCTGATACTATTGCTCAAGATTTCGGTGCTCCTTTTATAGAGATACAAAACTTACCAGAATCTACACTAATCTATCTTTTGCCGAGCCGTTACTGTGAATCCGACCGCTTTTGTCAAATGGCTACAGAGATAACAGCAGGTGAACTTTGGGGGTACAATCAAGTGGTTGCTATTGTGAAATGGATGCAAAAGAATATCAATTTTGAACCTACTATTAGTGACACTCTCGTTTCAGCGATAGAGGTAAATATGAGAGGATATGGTGTGTGTAGAGATTTTTCTCACCTTGGGATTGCTTTGTGTCGTAGTCTTAGTATCCCTGCAAGAATGGTTGTGGGATATCTTCATAACCTAGAACCCATGGATTTACATGCTTGGTTTGAAGCGTATGTTGGAGATAGATGGTATTTGTTTGATGCAACACAAACTGAAATAAAAGGTGGGTATGTAGCGATTGGTTATGGTAGAGATGCAGCTGATGTAGCTATTTCCAATCAATTTGGACCTAGCTTGTATCCATTTTTACATGATGTGTATGTTGAGCAAATTGAAAATGATTAAATTTTTTTAAAAAGAAAAAAAGAAGAAAGCCAAGAAAGAAAGAAAAGAAAATATGAAACGCTATAAAATTATCCATCGTACATACTACAACTATTCTTCCAATGTTACTTTGGGGGAACATCGTTTACTTTTACGCCCACGAGAAGACCATGAACTTCGTATAGAATCTTTTATATTAAATAGTATACCAAAAGCAAAAATACTTTGGCATAGAGATGTTGAAGGAAATTCGGTTGCGATTGCCACTTTTAGCGGACAAACTCAACAACTTTTGATAGAAAGTGAATTGATTATTCAACAATACAATGAATCACCTCTTGACTTTATAGTAGATAATTACGCTATCACTTTCCCTTTTCAATACAAAAATGATGATTATTTTTTGCTCTCTCCTTATATGATACTGCCAAAAAAAGAGACGAGAGAACTCTTAAATAATATGATTTATACTATTTACAAAATAGGTGAACAAATCGAAACTTACACTCTTTTACAACGGCTAAGCGAATACATTTATCGAACATTCTCTTATACTATCAGGGAAGAACCTGGGGTGCAAACAGTTGAACAAACACTCTTGTTGGGTTCTGGTTCTTGTCGTGATTTTGCTCTACTTTTTATGGAAACAGTGAAATGTTTAGGACTTGCTTCTAGGTTTGTGAGTGGATATCTTTATGCTCCGCTTATGTCTTCTTTGGTTGGTTCTACACATGCTTGGGCTGAGGTTTATTTACCAGGTGGAGGATGGAAAGGTTTTGACCCAACTATTGGAAATATCGCAGGGGCTGACCATATTCCTGTAGCCGTCTCTAGGCTAGCTGATGCTATTCCTCCAATATCTGGTTCTTTTGCTGGTATAGCAAACTCTACTCTTGATGTTGGCGTATGGGTTACACTTATGAGCCACTTGCAAATTCAAACAAATGATTATAAACACAATGACCAAATTTAACATATTAAAATGGCATTGAAAGGAAAAAGATAATGCTTGAATTTGATACAAAATTGAAGCCAAAAATTGGGAAAAAAGCAAAAGAGTTTATTGAAAACTCTTTTGGTAAATTAAAAAAAGAGAAAGATAGTAAAAGTGTCGGGTATTACACACTTCCAAATACTACAACTGCTTTATTTGAAAAAATTGAAAATTACATCAAACAAAATGAAGATTTACAAAATAATCGTATCAGAAATGTAGCTGTTATAGGGATTGGTGGTTCTAGTTTAGGGACAAAAGCGATAGATTCTATTTTAAGATTTAAAAATCATTCAGATATAAACTTACTTTTTTTAGAAAATGGTGACCCTATCAATATCAATCAGAATTTAAAAAATATCCGTAAATTTGACACTATTTTTATTGTGATAAGTAAATCTGGAACAACAATAGAAACAACCTCTATTTTTAAATATATACTTGATAGATTTGAGATAGATTTAAATTCAAATGATGTATCTAAACTTATTGCAATCACAGATGAGGATTCTCCCCTTTGGGAATTTGCAACCAAATACGCTCTTTCAAAATTTTCAATCCCAAAAAATGTAGGTGGGAGATTTTCAGTTTTAAGTGCTGTTGGTCTTGTTCCATTAGCGATTGTTGGGTATGATATAAAAGCGATTATAGCTGGTGCATTACAATTTGAAGAGGAGTTTTTTGAAAAAAAACACAATCATCTCCTTACTAAAGCCTATTATTATTACAAAAGAGGGAAAGATAAACCTATCAATGTACTCTTTTCTTATGCAAGTTCATTTTCCTATTTCAACCAATGGTATGTACAACTTTGGGGTGAAAGTTTAGGTAAATTCAACAAAGTACATAAAAAAGTGGGTCTCACTCCTGTTGGACTTGTGGGAAGTGTTGACCAACATTCATTCTTACAACTTGTGATGCAAGGTCCTGAAGATAAAACGGTTACTTTTATAAAAATAAACGATTTTGAAATAGATATGAAAATACCAGATATCAGACTTGAGAGTATCACTGGGGTAAATTTTATCAATAATCATACTTTTGGAGAGCTTATCAATGCTCAGTGTTTGGCTACTCTGGAGAGTGTAAGTGAAGCTGGAATTCCTGTCGATTTGATAACTATCAATAGTCTTAGCGAGGCTAATTTAGGATGTTTAATATATTATTATGAGTTATTAACTTCTTGTGTTGGTGTGATGTTTGATATCAACACTTATGATCAACCAGGTGTTGAATTTGGAAAGAAAAAGTTAGTGAAAAAATTTGTAAAAGAGGCTTAAAATTATGGGGATAGCGATACTTACTTCAGGTGGAGATTGTGCAGGGATGAATCCTGCTATTAAACAATTTGTTGATTATTGTTACATAAAAGGGGTGCAACCCTATTTGATATATGATGGACTTGAAGGGTTAATTGATGGAGATATCAAAAAAGCAACCCATAGTGATGTCGCTGGTATTTTACATGAGGGAGGAACGATGCTTCGTTCTTCTCGTTCAAAACGATTTTTTGAATATAGTTATAGAAAACAAGCTTATGAAAACTTACTTACACATGGGATTACTAAATTAGTGATACTTGGTGGTGATGGTTCTTTTAGGGCACTTAAACAATTTTATCATGACTTTGGGGTTGAATTTATAGGGATTCCTGCTACTATCGACAATGATATTTTTGGGACTGATTATTGTTTGGGTGTTGATACCTCTTTAAATATCATACGAAGTGCAACCGATGCGATACGAGATACTTCCGCTTCTTTTAAAAGAGGCTGTGTTATAGAAACAATGGGTCGAGATTGTGGGTATTTAGCACTTGTTTCCGCTCTTACTTGTGGAGCAGAGGTGTGTGTTATCCCTGAAATTACAGTAGATTTAGAAACACTAGCAAAAAAACTTAAAAATCAACTCTTTTTGGGAAGAAAATATATTGTAGTGATTGTAGCTGAGGGGACAAAAAAAACGCAACATCTTGTTGATTGGCTCGAAAATGATGTTGGGATTGAAACGAGAGCTACAATTTTAGGGCATATCCAAAGGGGTGGAAATCCAACTGTTCATGATAGACTTATGGCTGTTGAATTTGTCACATTTGCTATTGATAAAATTTTAGAGCAAGATACAAATGATGGATTGGTAATAGTGTATAGAAATGGTGGTTTTGATTTTGCTACAATTGATTATGTAAATTCACAAAAATATACTATCAAACAAAATTTGCTTGAAATGGCAATAAATATGACAAAATAATACCAAATAAAATAAAGAGCCACTTGCAAATTCAAACAAATGAGTATAAACAGTTTCAATCATCATCTTTCCCCTTTAAAAATAACCATTTGCATGGAGCAAAAAGTGATTTTTAAAGTGAAAATCTAATAATTGCTACTATTCATACTCATTTGTTTGAATTTGCAAGTGGCTCTCTAATATTTCATTAAAT
>CAMCYD010000111.1 GCA_945883785.1 Helicobacter pylori PMSS1 | reverse complement strand
A
Source organism: Helicobacter pylori PMSS1 (assembly GCA_945883785.1). Lineage (GTDB taxonomy): Bacteria > Campylobacterota > Campylobacteria > Campylobacterales > Arcobacteraceae > CAIJNA01. The sequence continues at coordinate 7,457 of CAMCYD010000111.1, read as the reverse complement.
AAGTTGAAATATCACAAAGAAACCATATCCATCTTACAGTTCTTGCTTATATCAAGCTAGAAAAACTAAGATTAAACCACAAAATGAATCACTTTGCTATCAAAGAAAAAATATACATCGAAGCACTTAGGGCTTCATATGAGAAAGTGAAGGAGTTGATGGCTGGGTAAAAAAGTAACATTATTGGAAATTGTGTGAAGATTGGGTTATCGTAACATCAGTTATTATATGAATGGTTAATTTCAATTAGTGTAATAAAAAACATAAAAATCACAATTGTGTAAAAAATAATTCCTTATCCATATTCTTTTAATAAGCTTAAAATAGTTCTTTTAGATTGTGTAAGCCTCTTGGTATTTTCATCATCTATGTATGATTCCAAGGCATCTTCAACTCTACTTCTTAGAGTTCTAATTTGGTGCGAGTAAGTTACATCATCTTTAACAAACAAATATATAGTTTTCTTTTCTTTGGTAAGCATACTCAACAAATACTCCTTATAAAATCTTTCAAATAATCTTACATGTGTATGAATATGTATAGCATAGTCCGCTAAATTAGTTTTGAAAAAAAGTATCAACATATTCTTTTTTGTTTTAACAATTTTAATATCATCTTTTTGGATACTCATCACCTCTTCGATACTGTTCGCCACCATAAATGGCATCAAAACTAATGGAAATGCCTTATCTAAAGACTTTTTATTTTGACGAGAAAGGAATGAGTTAAAATAACGCTCATAATCAAGTAAGGTACCCTGTGAACGCTTTTGTTCAAGAATATTAATTAAAAGTGCAGACTCATCTGCTGTTAAATCACCTTTATCTTCAAAATAGTTTACTGTTTCAATAAATCTTTTTTTACGAGCTTGAATTAAAGCAACTGATGTTGTAGAAAAATATGCTTCAATTGTATTGAATAAAGTGTCACTGCTAGTTGACATTAGTTTTAAAATAATTTGTAATTCTTTATAGTTTTCCATATATTAATTATAGCTAAAAACAATCAATACTTCGTACAAATAGCACTTCTTAGATTCTATTTTCTAGCTCAAAATAATCTTCTTTGGCTCATTTGTGTAATCTTATTTTTGCTTTATTAATATCCATAAATACTAATTGACATAAATCATTAATTTATGTAATATACTAAATAATAAATTCTAAATAAGTAGGTAGTGTGGTATGAAATTAAATGCTGGTGGACTCAGTTCAATTGTAATTGGAAGAGAAAAAGAGTTGATTCAGCTTGGTGCTTATATCTCCTTAGGACAACATGTTGCAATTATTGCTCCTCGTCGATATGGGAAAACTACTTTAGCAAATGCTTTTTTAGACTCACAAGATGATGAATATCTTATTTGTAAAATTGATGTTTTTGGGGCATCAAGTATAAGAGAATTTTGTGAATTGTATATTGATGCTATTTATAAACTTGATGGGATAAAGAATTTTGTAAAACTTGCCAAAGAGAATGTCCTTGATATTATGGGTAAATTTACAATTGAGTACAATGATCTTAAGGTTGGCTATGATCTTTTAAAAGAACAAGATGAAAATGAACTTGTTAGAAAAACATTTGCATTAGCCCAAAGTGTAGCCCAGTCAAAAAAGAAAAAAATGATTGTATTTTTTGATGAGTTTGGGGACTTAGCTAAATTTGGACAAGATTTTATCAAAAAACTAAGAAGCTATTTTCAAAAGCATCAAGATGTTATTTATCTTTTTGCTGGAAGTCAGCAAAGTGTGATGGACGATATTTTTCTAAATAGTGATAATGCCTTTTTTAACTTCGCAACTTTGATGAGACTTGGAAAATTACCATATCAATCTATTGAACTTTTTGCAAAAGAGATTATTATCAATGATAATGTAATGTTGTTAGATGAATCTATTACTGCCCTAATAGATTCTAGTAAAGGACATCCATTTTATACCATTAAAATTTTACAAGAAGGCTTTATTTGTTCATTACTAGAAGGTGGTAGTAATAAGATCAATAAACACCATATTGAACAAGGGGTAAAAAAGATATTGTTTGACAATGCTATTTATTTTGAGACCCTTTGGCAAAAAATCAATTCCAAAAAACACAAGGGTTCTATTTTAAAAGAACTTGCCATTAAAGATTTTAGCTCATCAGATACGGTAAACCTTTCTTATAAAAGCCAAATAATTAGGGAACTTAAAAGTGAAGGGATAGTTGATGAAGAGAAGCAATTTTTAGATCCTATGTTTTATTTATGGTTGCAAGAAAAATCTAAATAATGGCAAGAAAAGCATACGGTACAACTCTTTGGGGGAAAGAGTTCTTAACTGCAATTGAAAATGAAACTGATGACGGAAGACTTAGCCGAGGTAAAACTTATGCAAATACAGGAAAAATTTATGATGTCAAATTAAATAAAAATGAAATTGTTGCTAAAGTTGTTGGAAACTACTCCCCTTTTTATAAAACAAGTCTCTTTTTTACCCCATTTACAAAAGGTGATAGCAAAATAATTATAGAGTTTATTGATGATAATCCATTTGTGTTAGCTGATATTATTTTAGGAAAACTTCCATCATCTTTATTAGATTTCATGAAAGAAAATGAGATAAATATTTTTCATGGATTTGATATGAATTGCAACTGTTATGATTTTTATGGCAATTATCCTTGTAAGCATATAGCCGCACTTTATTATGCACTTACAAATGAAATAGATAAAAATCCATTTATCCTATTCAAACTTCGTGGGCTTGATTTGATAGAACATTACGATATAAAAGAGGATTTACAAGTTCCATACCCGCTAGATTTACACTATTCAAACAATCAAGATTTTCAACCATTACTGAACAATATTTCAATCTTAAAACAAACCAATCAAACGAACTTTATACTTTCATTGCTAAGTGATTGCCCACCTTTTAGTCATATCAACTACAAAGAAGTAATGAATGAGTTTTACAAAAAAGTAAATAAAGAACTTCCTCTTGTAATCTCTCCTATTAGAAATGAAGAGATTGAGAAGATGATGAGGATATTACAAAATGCCAATATCACACTGATTGGAAAAAACGATATTCAAATTACTAAATTCAAAATTGATAGTGAACTATTGCAGACAAGCGATAATCTAGCTTTATTTAATAAATATCGATTTAGATTTGATGATGATCAGCTTTTTATTGAGCCAATTGCCCTTTTTAATCTCTTTGCCTCATTTGAAGATGATAATGGAAGTAGTAGCTATAAATATCTCTTTTATCTTTTTAGGGTTGCCTATATATTGATTGAAAATAGTGGATTTATACCTGCAGTTTTGGATATGAGCAATTATCTTGAAATTATCTATAAACCACTCCAATGCATTGAATCTATTGCTAAACAAATAGAGATATTAAGTCAATCTGCTCCGATTATTGCGAATGTAAATGATAAATATCTTGATGCCAATAGTGGTACAAACTATATTTTAAGTGTGATTTTAACTGCTTTTGTTCCAAAACTCAATTTTATGCACAAACAAGAAAAAAATAATCCACCACTTCTTTCGTTAGCTTTTTTTAGTGGGCAACTTTTAAAAACAAAAAATTTCGAGTATGAAAATATTGCTTATTCCATTGCAAACTATTTTAGTGTGTTTGATATTGCAAAAAGCAACTATAAATACCAAATCTATATTGATGGAGATGTTGGAAACTATACTTTTGCTATTTTAGTAACCAATAAAATAACTTTAGAAGAGTATTCCCTCCAAAAGTCTCTTGTGCTTGAAAGTAAGGTTGAGATAATCAAATTCCTATCTTTTTTAGCTGAATTTTTACCTAAAATCCAAATATTGCTCAAACAACCTACAATTGCTTTTGAACAAAAAGAGTTAGAGGAGTTTTTACTAAAAACATCTTTGATTATTTCAAATCTAGGAGTTGAAATAATTTTGCCAAAAGAGCTTAAAAATCTACTCCGACCAAAACTTACCCTTAGTGCAAAATCGACTAGTAAAAGTTTTAAATCATTTTTTACCCTTGATGGGATGCTTGAATATGATTGGCAGATTGCTATTGGAGATGAGCTTATCAGTGTAAGTGAATTTGAAGAACTTCTAAAAAGTGGCAAAGAGTTGCTTCAATTTAAAGAAAACTACCTCATTATAACTCCTGAAGAGGCAAGAGCTATTTTTAGTCAAATCAATAGAAAAACCAAACTATCAACATTTGAAATACTTCAAGCAAAACTAAATGATGAAGCATTTTTATCAAAAGATTTAGAACTCTATTTTGAAGATATTTTTACCCCTAAAAAGATTACAGTTCCAACCTCTTTAAATGCAAATTTACGAGAATACCAACTAAGAGGATTTGAGTGGAATATCAATAATCTTTTAAATGGATTTGGTTCAATTTTAGCTGATGATATGGGACTTGGAAAAACAATCCAAACAATCGCTTCGATTTTATATCTCAAAGAAAACAACCATATCAAAAACAAAATTATTGTAGTAGTACCTACAACTTTACTTTCAAATTGGGAGAAAGAGCTTGATAAATTTGCTCCGAGTCTTAGTTATTTCTCTTTTTATGGCTCAAAAAGAAAGATGCTAGATGCTGATATAACACTTACTACTTATGATCTCATAAGAAGAGATATAGAAAGTTTTAAAAAAGAAAAGATTGATTGTCTTATTATTGATGAAGCGCAAAAAATTAAAAATCCAGATACAAATATCACACAAGCTATTAAATCACTTAAAGCAAAATATAAAATTGCAATGAGTGGTACACCTGTTGAAAATAATCTAAGTGAACTATGGAGCATCTTTGATTTTTCACTTCCAAAATATCTCAAATCTCTTAAAGAATTTACAGTGACCTATGCAAAAGATATTGAGATTCATAAAGATAGTGAAAAAATAGAAAAACTCAAAAAAATAACCGCACCATTTATGTTAAGACGACTAAAAACCAATAAAGATATTATTTGCGACTTACCTGATAAAATCATCATTGATGAGTATGCAACTATGACAAAAGAACAAGCGAGTCTTTACCAAAATGTTGTGGATGAAACTATGAAACAAATTGATGAGAAAGATTCAAAAGGTGTTATATTTAAACTTATTATTGCACTTAAGCAAATTTGCAACCACCCAAGAAACTTTGATAAAATCAGTAAACTATCATCTAGCTTATCAGGAAAGACTGAACTACTTCTTACCTTACTTGATAATATTATGGTGTCTGATGAAAAAGTTTTAATCTTCACTCAATATACCCAAATGGCTGATATTTTAGTAGAACTTATCCAAAAAGAGCTATTAACAACCCCACTTCTTTTAAAAGGAGATATGTCAAAACAACAAAGAGAAGCTGTTGTAGAAAAGTTTCAAAATGACAATCGATATAAAATTTTCATCCTTTCTCTTAAAGCTGGTGGAGTTGGATTAAACTTAACTGCTGCAAATCATGTAATCCACTATGACTTATGGTTTAACCCAGCAGTTGAAAATCAAGCAACCGATAGAGCATTCAGAATAGGACAAAAGAAAAAAGTTACTGTTCATAGGCTTATCACTAAAAATAGCTTTGAAGAAAAAATCGACAAAATGATAAAAAGCAAACAAGAACTATCAGAACTAAGTGTCAATATTGGTGAAAATTGGCTTAAAGATATGGACAAAGAGGAGCTTATGGAGATATTTGCGATTTAGTGGGAGGTAGCTGATTTTGAGAAAAAAATCAGCTATTCTTTTTTCAATTTGGACAACAAGAAACATCACAAATGTTATTATGATCCAATAACATTTGCAACATGTTTATTTCTTGCCTAGTTAGCTCAAATTCAAATATGTTCAAATCTTCCTTCATGTGCTCTATTGATGTTGTTCCATTTAATGGACTAATATTTAGTTGAGTTAAAAATCTATAAAATATAACTTCTTTTGAATAATTGTATTTTAGTGATAGTGTATAAAGTAGTTTCGTATTTAAGATATGTGGATTAGCACTTAAACTCCAGAAGCTTTGGTATTCAATTTCATTCTCTTCACAAAACACTCTTAATTCATAATCATAATTTGTTTCTTTATAAAATCTATTTTGTAAAACTTTTGGTTTTATAGTGGTATCTTTGTAGAGTTTTTTAAAAAGATTTATATCATAGCAATTACTGATACCTGTCTGTTTAATAGTTCCATTTGCAACATATGTTTCTAATTTATTCCAACCTTCCAAAAGTAAGCTATATGGACTTATTGGTGAATGAAAGAGTAGGGAGTCAATATAGTATGTTTGAAGATTTTCTAAACTAACAGCTATAGATTTTTCTATTTGTTTAGTTAGAGTGTCTTTAGGATTGTATGGAACTTGGTTAGGATCTTGTCCTGCTATTGGTGTAAATTTTGTTTGGATAAAAATATCTTCTCTTTGTAGATTTAAAAGTTCAGTTCCAGCTTTTATCCCATCTCCAACTAGCTTTTCATTGTAATGCTTTGGTTGGCATGCAGTATCAATTGCTCTAAAGCCACAAACAATTGCATTTTGTACTAAAGTATTGGTGAGTTCTTTTTTCCATGCAGTTCCATATATCATTCGAGGCATAATTATTTACCTAAAATACGAACTAAGTCATTTCCTAAATTATCAGCATTTGTTGCACATCCCAAAAAGAGTAGGGTGGTAGTAAGAATAAAGAGAAAGGTTAATATATTTTTTGTCATGTTTGTTTCTTTGAGGATTAGATGTATTTAAGTGGAAAACTCCACTTAAAACTTTATTTTACAGCGTCTTTTAAAACTTTTCCAACTTTAAAACGAGGTGCTTTTTTAGCTGGTACTTCAATTGTTGCACCTGTACTTGGTACTCTTGCTGTTCTTGCTGCTCTTGAAACTACGTCAAATGTTCCAAATCCAATAAATTGAACATTATCCCCTTTTGCTAATGTTTCAGTAATAGCACTTAGTATTCCATCTAATGCTACTTTAGAATCTTTTTTTGTAAGTCCTGATTTGCTTGCAACTGCATCTATAAATTCATTTTTGTTCATTTTTTACCCCTTGTTTTTGATTTTCTCATTATATTGATTTTATACTGAAAAGAGTTGTACTCTTTGAGAAGATGTAAAGCAATTTTCTCCATTTCATCAAGCGTTGTTCTACATTCCCACAGCCTCATATTGGGATTATCTTTTAACTTCTCTTTTTTAAGAGCAATATTTATCTTCTCATATACACTAAAGATTGGTTCAAAGTCGTACGCCTCTATGTATGAAAATGGATGAAATGATTGTCTCAATTCCGATTTAAAATAATGCATCAATAATATCCCAAAATACTCAGGGATAAATAACCCACCATTTGGAATATAGTGCATAAGAAGTTTTGCTAGTTTTTCATAATAAACCCCAAGTGGTTCACACTGTTTTGCTAATAACATCTTTTTTGAATCACTATTTGCTTCTTGAAATATCTTTAA
>CAMCYD010000110.1 GCA_945883785.1 Helicobacter pylori PMSS1 | reverse complement strand
CCTATATTTATCTTATCGGTCATACCCTTCATGAAAATGAAAAGTTCTCTTACCTTGTAGAACTTCAAGAAGCAAGTGGTGATGAGAGATTTCTCTATACATTAGGAGCAAGTGAAGTGAATCGTCCTATCCCACTTCCACTAAGCTTTGTCATCAGTGAACCATACGGATACGAATCAATCCAAATGTTTGCCTCCACCTCAAAACCTGAACTTCCAATCTGTAAAATGAAAGATGGTCTTTGTGTCATAGGCAATCAACCTCAAATTGTAGTTGCTAAAACAAGAGCTTTGAAAGCTAAAAAACAAGGGGAGATGAAAGCGGAAGCGAGTCTTAGTTTTACGACGGTTGGGAAATGAAAAGAAACTTGAAAGATTAAAAGGAAAAACTATGGCACAACAAATTGAAGGTGATACAAATGAAAGCTACTACTTATGCGAAGGAATATGGTTTGATAAAAATCAAAATAAATTAGTAGATAAAAGGGATAATAACAAAGAACTTGATATAACAAAAATAGATGATAAGATTTTAATTTTTGAGAGAGAAGTTGATGAATGGATTTTTCATCCAATAAAAATAATGTTTGAAGATGACCAAAAGAATAGAGATACTGGTAAACCTCAAGATGAAGAAAATGACAAAAATAATTATAAACCATTCAAAAATGCTATTTTTATATTGATAGGATGTTTTGCATTTATTGAAAAAATAGAAAGATATAAAACTGGCAACCCAAAGCAACAAAAAATACAAGATTCAACTGACATGCTAATGAATGGATTAAAAAAGATTTTTTCTAATTTACAAAATTTAAAAGATTTAGAATTAAAAAATATTCTTTCTTCCACAAGACATGCTTTAATGCATTCCTTAAATTTAGGAGATTGTGTTTTGGTAAATTATAATTACAACAATGCAATTAATCCTATAATTTCTCAACAAATCTTAAATAAGCTAGAGATAAATCCAACAAAGATGCTCGAGATGATATTAAATGATTATAATGTCTATGTTGTAGAAATTAAAAAGAATAACCAACCTGATACTGACAATTTTAAAAAAGTTTTTGATGTAATTTACAAAGACGAAATCGCTCAACTTACACAAGGAGCCAAAATATGAAAAAAATAATATTAAGTTTAGTAGTAATAAGTTTACTAGCAAAAGCAGAATTTATCAGAGATGACGATAAACAAGTAGTAGTTGACACTACAAGAAATCTTATGTGGCAAGATGAACCATACACAAAGAGTGAAAGAGAAGCTTATCGTCAAAATATAGATAATGGTAAAGTACAAGTTTGGGAGGCTGGATTTTTTAGTGTTGAGAAATACCCTGCTAAAGCTTATTGCAAAAATCTAAATTTTGCAGGATATGACGATTGGAATCTGCCACTTCTTGATGAATTATATACCATTGTAGATAAGTCAAACAATCCTACAATAGCAAGTGGCTTTAAAAATGTAGTTTCGGACTATTATTATGCTACTGGAGCAGAGGAGAGCGATACTGAAAATAGGCGCTTTATGGATTTCAGTGGCAAATATAATGGATCGGCTGGTGAGCATTCTCGTTATATTCGGTGTGTTCGGGATACGCAGTCCGACTCTTTGATTGGTCAAGCCAACAACATCCGAAATTCTCTGATTGTTGCTCAAAAACCAAAAGACACTATAGCTCCAACCATCACCATTACAACACCATCCGACATAAGGGCCTTAAAGAAAAAATCAAATGAATCACGGGTGCAAATCTTAGGAAATGCGACAGACTCAAGTGGAATAGCAGAGGTTACTGTCAATGGTATGATGGCAACGATTGATACAAGCGGAAACTTTAGTGGTGGAGCATTTTTAAAAGTGGGTGAAAACAACATCACAGTAAGTGCAACGGATATTTATGGAAATAGTGCCTCAAAAAATATAGTAGTTGAAAGAGCAAGTGGTACAGTAGAGCAAAAAGCTCAAATCACACATCAAGAACTTTATAATGAAATAGCAAATATAGAGCTAGGCAAAAAGTATGCTGTAATTATTGGAATAAATAACTATAGAGATGGAATCACTACACTTAAGACTCCAGTAAATGATGCAAAAGAAGTAGCGAATATACTTCAAAATATATATGGATTTGAGACTATTTTACTTGCAGATAATAGTGCCACAAAAGATGGTATCTTAGAAACGATAGAAAATATCGCCAAAAAAACAAAAGCAAATGACCAGATGATTATCTATTATGGTGGTCATGGGTATTTTGAAAAACAAACAAATACAAGCTATTGGCTCCCAAGTGATGCGAAATCAAACTCCTATGTCAAAGGTATCAAATCAAAAGATATCACAGATTTACTCAAAATGAGTCCATCAAAACAAGTCCTTGTAGTGGCTGATAGTTGCTATAGTGGAACGATGGAGCGAAATACAAATATTAGTTGGAATAGTATGAATGAAACAAGGGCAAATTTTCTTAAAAAACAACTCAAAGAACCATCAAGAATATTGCTCAGTAGTGGAGGAAATGAACCTGTAAGTGATGGCAATGGAAAACACTCTGTATTTGCTGGATTTTTCCTCAAACAACTCCTAAACTTTGATAAAAATGTCTTTACCGCTGAAGAACTCTATGGAAGCTACAAAGAAGCAGTGAGTGGCAATAGTGACCAAACCCCAGAATACAAAACTATCGGTGCAAGTGGGCATGAGAGTGGCGATTTTGTTTTTGTGAAGAAGTAAACAAATGAATCTTTTTTACATTGTGAAGAATTAAAAGGGAAAAAATGGAACTTGTTTATTTGTGGGTTGAGGATTATAAAAATATTAAGAAGCAAGGGTTTAATTTTTCGCCAAGATTTAATTGCAAATATGATGAAAATACCAAAGAACTATCTATTGATGAAAATAAAGATTATATAAGTATTTTTCCTGAAAATATAAATATTACTGCTATTGTTGGAGAAAATGGAAGCGGAAAAAGTGCATTAATTTTGAATTTTATAATGAATAATAAAGGTTTTTTTATTTTAAACGAAAATGACAGATTAACAATCTATTTTAATCATATCATTCCTGAAACAGATTTGGAAAAAAAGCAATTCAAAACAAATTTTTACAATAATGTTTTATTCTATTCCATCAATAATACAAATTTGGCAACCTCAAGAAGTCACTTAAATGTGATTGTTCCAGAAGAAACAAACAAATTAATCACGGAATACTATATCAAATTACAAGAAAACACATGTAATCTTTTTAATTTTAAACCATATTTTATTTATTTCAAATTTCGAGATACTTGGATAGCTACAAATTATGAATTTCAGGACAAAGATATTACGGCTGTAAAACTTGCTTTAAACATGGATACAAATGATGATTCAGAGCAAATACATCATTTATTAACAGTTTTGAGGGATTTGGACGACAATTATTTGATTTATTTGCTAAGTCGTTTCGGAGAGATATCAAATATTTTTGAACATATTAATTTAATAGATAGACTACATCCTAAAGAATTTATTTTAATGGTTCAGTATGATGAAATACAAAAAGTTTTAGATGATTGTAAGCTTGATTATATTTCTGAATTAGAATTTAATTTATTAAAAAAACATGAACATTCTTTTATTAAGATAAAAAATTTAGAAAATCTTTTTGGAAAAGAATATTTAGTTTTGTTTTTTCATAAAATGGTTGATGATTTAGAATTTGATTTTAAAGCCGAAAATGATGCTACATTTAGTACATTGAGCGATGGAGAACAAGTTCTTTATAGTTTTTTTGCAAATTTGGTAAGCTTTAACAAAGATGAATTTATACTACTTCTCGATGAACCTGATAATGCTTTGCATCCAAATTGGCAAAAATCTTTTTTAAATGAAATTATTAAAATTATTAATCAGATGAAACTAAAAGTTCATTTGATTATTACTTCTCATTCCCCTTTTATACTTTCAGACCTACCAAAAGAGAATGTAATATTTTTGAAAAATGGTAAACAAGTAAATGTAGATATTTATACTTTTGGAGCAAATATTCATACTTTGCTTTCTCATGGCTTTTTTATGAAAGATGGACTTATGGGGGAGTTTGCAAAAGAGAGAATAAATGAAGCAATAAAATATTTAAATCAAAAAAGTTTAACAAAAGCAGAGATAGATTATTATGAAAACATTATCTCAATTATTGGTGAGCCGATTTTAAAAAGACAACTTCAAAAACTACTTGATAGCAAAAAATTAAACAAAATAGATGATATTGATAATAAAATAAAAGAAATGGAATATGAACTAGAAGTTTTAAAAAAACATCAAAAAACTTTTGTTCAAGAAGAAATAAAAGATAGAGCAAAACGAAAATATACAAAAAAGAAAAAAGATGATAAATCAAAATAATTTAAAAAAACTAGCTAGTGATTTTTTAGATTCAAAAAAGAATAATGATAAATCTTATAGAGCTAATTTTGTATATTCAAAACATAATGATATATTAAAAACAATTTTCAATAGTTCAGATGATAAGCTTTTTGAAAAACTGATATTAGCAAATAAACAAGAATTACAACAATTTATTTCTAAATATAAAGACTATTTAAGAAAAAATAATTTTGAATTTAAAAGTATTAAAGAATTAGTAAAAGAAAATAGTAGTAACCCTATATTCCAAGTTTTATTAGCTTTACACAACGCTTATGAAAATTTTTCTAAAGATTGGAATAATAAAATTGTAGATGTTATAGAAACAAGAACCTGCCTTTATTGCAATAGAGAATATATTATCAACTATACAGATAAAACAAAAACAAAAACCACTGCTGAACTTGACCATTTTTATCCAAGAAGTTTATATCCATTTTTGTCAATTACATTTTTAAATTTAATACCATCTTGTAAAACTTGTAATTCAAAGCTAAAAGGAGATAAAGACACTTTTAAAGAAGAAATTTTATATCCGTATGAAGAAAATTTGAATGACAATATGAAGTTTAAACTTGACATAGAAGATGTAGATTTTTTAAATAATAAAACAAAGTTTAAATTGGATTTAAAAACAAATAATATAAATGCAAACAATTCAAAAGAATTGTTTAAACTACATGAACTTTATCAAGAGCACAAAGACATAGTTTTAGAATTAATACAAAAAGCACAAATTTATAATGATAGTTATATTGATGATCTTTTAAAAAACTATGAAGGTTCAATCTTTAAAAACCGTGAAGATTTATTAAGGCTTATTACATGTGGTTATGTGAATGATGAAGATTTAAATAAACGACCGCTTAGCAAACTTATAAAAGATATCGCGGAAGAATTGGAGTTACTATAAAACAATGAAATCAACAAACAAAGGGAATAAAGGGAAATGACACAAATAACAAAAAAGATAATGCTATGGATATTTTCACTCTTCATTTTTCACTCTTTGGTCACTGCAAACGATGCAATTCTCTCCATCGATACAGGTGGACATACGGCACTAATAAGAGATATTATCACTACCAAAAGTGGCGAGATTATAAGTGCAAGTGATGATAAAACTATCAGAGTATGGGATAGCAAAACAGGAAAAGAAAAAAGAAAAATACTTGGACAAATCGGAACTGGAAATGAGGGGCAAATATATGCTATTGCATTAAGTCCAAACGAGGAACTTTTGGCAGTTGGGGGATATTTAAATGAAAATGGAAATTATGAATGGGGTAAAGTACGACTCTATAGCTACCAAAGTGGCAAACTGCTCAGCATCCTTAAATCTCATAGCACTATTATAGCTGATCTTGCATTTAGTAAAAATGGAAGGTATCTCGTTTCTGCTTCACATGATAAAACAGTCAAAATTTGGGATATATCGTCATTACAAGAGGGAATAACGAAGCAATCAAATAGTTTGCCAAACCCCATTCAAACCATCTCTTTTCATACAAATTATATTGATGCTGTGAAGTTTACCGATGAAAACAATATCATATCAGCTGGTGATGATAACCGCATAGCACTTCATGACCTTAGAGGGAAACTTCTAAATAGATACACACATACTGAAGAGCTAAACTATATCGCTACTAATGGGAAAGCCATCGCTACTTCTGGAAATGGTAATGAGATACTTCTTTTTGATATGAAACTCAATCTTCAAAGCAAAATCCAAAGTGAAACGAAGCCATCTGGACTATCTTATTCGCCAGACGGAAGATATCTTATGACTGGAACGAGTGGCAGACTAATTAATGTCAATATCTATGATAGCCAAAAAGAGTATGTAAAGATAGCCACATTTGACAAGCACACTAATTCGACACATGCAGTTGCATTTTTAGATAACCAAACAGCTATAAGTGGTGGGGGAGATAATGAGGAAATAAATATTTGGGATATTAAAAGTAAAGAGGTCAATACCAAAATCGTTGGGGCTGGACAAATGGTTTGGAGTGTTGGAATAGATGGGGGGAATATCGCTTGGGGGAATACTTGGACTGCAAACCTTGGCAAAACAAAATTTCAAAAATCCTTCAATCTTAAAACTCTTTCATTGAACTCTATCTCTAGTGATGGAAGCTTCAAACGAATCAACTCATATGGTCTGTCTCACTCCAAAGGGGGAGAATATAGCTTGAACGATGCAGTGCTTAATATTGCATCTTCAAACACTTCTATCACAAAAGATAGCACCACTGGATATAGACACAATTGTTATGGCTGGTATAAAGACTACATTATCAGTTGTGGCGTTGGCGGTCAGCTTAGCATCTACGATATCAAAGGAAGAGAAGTAGCCTCTCTTGTGGGGCATACTGGAGAGATTTGGTCTATTGCCCTTGATGGAGATAGACTGGTGAGTGGAAGTAGTGATCAAACTATCAAAGTGTGGGATTTAAGCCAATTAAAAATGAATAATGAAAAAGAGATTAATGAACAAATGATTTCCAATCTTATGAAGGAGCATTCTTCTCTTACAAGAGAACAAATTTTAAAAATACTTATCAATAGTGGTGTCAATATTTATAAAATATCTAATACTTTATCCCCTCTTCTTACCCTCTTTGTAGGAACTGACAATGAATGGGTGCTCTGGACAAAAGAAGGTTTCTTTAATGCTTCAAAAAATGGAGCAAAATATATCGGATACCATATCAATAAAGGAAGCGAAAAAGAAGCAGAATTTGTAGGTGTGGATAAACTCTATAAAGCATTTTACCGACCAGATTTAGTTGAAAAAGCACTCGCTGGAGAATCACTAGAAAGCTATGCAAAAGATATTAATATCAACGATATTCTTAAAAGTGGACTTCCTCCAAAAGTAGCTATCAAAACAGAGACAAGAGAAAGTAGCAAAAAAGATATAGAGCTAGAACTAGAAGTGTGTACCAAAGATGGAGATAGATTTGATAATCCAACTTTACTTTTAAATGGTATGGCTGTAAGTATCTTAGATAAAAATAGAGCAATCAAACCAAAAAATCAAAACC
>CAMCYD010000109.1 GCA_945883785.1 Helicobacter pylori PMSS1 | reverse complement strand
ACTTGCAAATTCAAAGATGTTGAGTATGAATAGTAGCAATTATTAGATTTTCACTTTAAAAATCACTATTTACTCCCTGTAAATGGTTATTTTTAAAGTGAAAAGATGATGATTGAAACTGTTTATAATCATTTGTTTGAATTTGCAAGTGACTCTAGTGTGTGTTTATTGTTTTATTTGGTATAAAAGTAGTCTCAGTCTCAGGGGCACCTAGAGCAGCGAAGTACTAAGTAAATCATTTATGACAGTTTCCCTTTGGGTGATTTCAAGCTTTTTACAAGCACTTTCAAATGCTTCTTTTTCACCAATGATATAGCACATACTTTTGGCTCTTGTGATTGCTGTATAAAGTAGTTTAGTATTGTGCATAATAAAATGGGTAAAAGTCATAGGAATAAGGGCAGTTTCGTACTCCATCCCTTGAGTTTTGTGAATAGTGAGACAATAAGCCAAAGATAAAAGTAGTTCAATTTGAGCAAAATTATAAAAAACAACAGTATCATCATTTGGATACAAAACGACACATTGTTCATTTTCAAAATCAAGTTTGATAATCATCCCCAACATCCCATTGAAAATTCGTCTTTCAAGATACTCAACACTTCCATTTTTATAATCATTCATACTTTGCGATTTCATATTTTCATTTTTAGTATGAATTACTTTATCTCTGAGTTTAAATTCGTAAGTTTTTCCTTGAAAAGATTTGGCATTATTGTTATTGAGAAGTTTTTGAAGGTTAATATTAAGATTTTCTACCCCTAAAATTCCATTTTTCATTGGTGTGATTACTTGAAAAGTTGTTAATGCTTTTGCTATTTGTTTCTCTTTGATATGGTTTTCAATCTCCCAAATGTACGAGGCTGAAATATGCAAAATTGAGTTGAGTATTTTATAGTTATTGTCATTTCGCATAGTATTCATCTCATAACTAGAAAGGGTATTTTTAGTTGCATAGTAGTTTGGGATAGAAACATCAATAAATCTAAAGTCTTGATACTCTTTTTGATAACTAGGAACATTTCCAGTTCGGATGTCATTTGCAATTGTTGCTATCGCTTGAAGCTCATTTTGTCTATAAATTTTTGTAAGTTTTGAAAGTGGAGCAAGATTAAATTTTATAGCATCTGCAAGTATATCTCCAGCCCCAATAGCAGGTAATTGCCCATCATCTCCCACAATGATAAAAATAGTTTCATCACTTATTTTAGAGATGATTTGATAAAAAGTGACACTATTTACCATACTTGCCTCATCAAGAAGTAAGACTTTGTAGGGAAAATAATCTTTCTCTTTATGTGCCATAAGCATTGATTGGATAGTGCTTGAATTGTATCCTGTCGTTTCACTTATCCGCTGAGATGCTATGCCACTGAGAGCCATACAGTGAATCTCTTTGTAGCTAATTATCTCTTCGAGAAGTTCCAAAATAGCGCGACTTGAAGTTGATTTTCCTGTCCCTGCATATCCCACAAGAAGTACAGTCGTTTCCCCTTCATTGATAAGTCGTACCGCTTTTTTTTGTTCTTCACTCAATTTAAAACCAATATTTTCCTCTTTTTTGTTGAGATAACTATCAAAATCTTTTACTATTTTTTGAGTCATTTGACAATTTTGCCGTTTTGTAAAAAACTCTAAAACACTTTTTTCACAAAAATGAAGCATATTTGTAGAATATCTATCTTTTTTGGTTTCTACTAAATTTTTGTCGCCAATCATCTCTATAATAATATTTTCGTACAAAATTTCTTCATCTTGAAAATGAAGACTATTATCTAAAACAGAAAATAAGGTGTTTTTTGAAATTGAACTATTTCCATTGGATTCACAATATTCCATCAAAGCATAATTTAAACAAGCTTTAATTCTAAAGGGACTTTTAAAATCAATCCCAAAAGCAATCGCTATTTCATCAGCTTTTTTGAAACCAATTCCTTTTATTGCGGTAAGTGAATAAGGATTTTCTTTGATTTTTGCGATAAGATTATCGATATGTCCTAGTTCTTGGAAAATCTTATTGATAAGATTTTTTGTAACTCCATAGTTTCCTAAAAAAATTGCAAGTTCACGAAGATGTTTAAATTTATTCCAGCTAGTAACTATCTGAACAAGTTTTTTCTCTTTTAATCCTTTAAATTCCAAGAGTACTGAAGGGCGATTGTCTAAAATATCATAGAGTTCATTTTCAGTGTATTTTTTTGTGATTTCAGCCGCTAATTTTTTTGTAAATCCTTTGACTATTTTGGTCAAAAAAAAGAAAACTTCATTTTTTTTGATTTCTAGCGATTCGAAGTTGAATTGAACACCATATTTATTGTGTGTTTCCCAATTTCCAACAAGAGTCAAATCTTCCCCCTCAAGTTTTTTCAAGTCCGTATCAAAATATTGTCCACAAATTTTTTGATTATTTTCTAAAACTGCTATATAGTAATTGTTCTCAGCGTTATGATAGAGGACTTTTTTGAGTGTTCCTTGGATATTGATACTTTTTGATTTCTCAATATCCATCGTAAAAATCCTTTGATTTATGTTTTTCTTTTTTGTAGTTACTTTTATTTTTCTCTTTATGAACCAAATTTGCTTCTTTAAGCAAACTTTCTTTTTGTTCATTGAAATCATCATCAATTGCAGCTGTTTTCCTTAAAGTACTATTTGCGAACTCTTCAAGCATATTGAGATATTCACTATCAAGCCTCACAGCTTTTACTTTTTTTATATCTTCGTAGTATTTATCAATATTTTTTTTAAATATAACTGGATTAAAATCTGGATTTTTCAAAAATGCTAGAGTTCGTGTAAAAAACTTTTCTAACACTCTAATATATCGTAATCGTAATACTTTTTCATTTGGGGGTGTTGCTTCTCTCATGGGGGAAATAGTAGCATAAAATTGATTATAAGGGATGAAGTATGGCAAATTGACATACAAATTTATTTCACTATTGTATAATAGGCTCTATTTTATGATGTAGGAAAAAAAATGAGTAAAAAACATTTAAAAGAGTTTATTGGGTTTGGAGTAGCAGGAAATTTTGCACATCATTTGGTACAAGCTGGTGAAGCGAGTGATTTTGTAGATGTCGTTACCAAAGAAGAAAATGCACCAAAAGGGATGTTTCCTTTTTATTTGCCTGGGAGTGAGAGTTTTTTGGGAACTTATCCACTTTCAAGCGAAGTGATAGTCTATCCAAAAGATATCAAAGAGGGGAACCTCCAAATGGAACCTGAAGTTGCTTTGATTTGTGAAGTTGTTTATGATAATGAATTGATTATCGACTTGATACCAAATTATTTTACGGCCTATAATGATTGTAGTATTCGAAAACCAAATGCGAAAAAGATAAGTGAAAAGAAAAATTGGGGAGAAAATACTAAAGGGATATCTTCTATGATTTTGCCAATTGATACATTTGAAAATGGTGGAGTTATGGATAATTATTTCATTGCATCTTTTTTAAAACGAGATGGTGAAATGCATCCTTATGGCGAAGATAGTGCTGTACTAACTTATAATTATTTTTATGAAAAACTCAAACACTGGATGATTGAAAAACTAAATAATCAAAAAGATTTTGGTCCATTGGAAGATTTGAAAACACATATTAAAAATGCAAATTTTCCAAAAGGACTTATCGTAAGTATAGGTGCTACTAGCTATACAGAGTTTGGTGAAAATACATTTTTAGAGATTGGGGATGAAATATTTGTAGTTGTTTATGATAAAACAAAAAATAGTTTGGAAGATATACAAAATATTCTTTCAAATGATGGAGACACAAAAATACTATATGCATCAGTTTTACATCAAATTGTTGTGTAAAATGCAAACCTTTAAAAGACCACAATACAAGTAATCTTTTAAAGGTTTTTTTAATCCTCTTCTACGACAGAAGCTTCTTTGTACCCAAGTCTTATTGATTCTTCCTCTATCTTATTCTTGAGAAGATCAATTCTCCATTTATGCCTAAAAGCAAATTTTTCTATCTCTATTTCCCTTTCATCTTCAGTGCAAAAGGTATTTATTCTTTTCATAAAAAGTTTTGGAATTTGGATTGCTATAAGCTGAAAGTAATTTTCTTTACAGCTTCTTGAGCAAAATGCCTTGCTCATGGCTATTTTTTTCTTACAAAATGGACAATGTGACATATCTGGTACCTTTTTATTTTTGTCTAATAGGAGAAATTTTATAATAATCTGTATCTGTGACATCAAATACATATTTTGGATCTTTTTCATGTAGAGCAATAATATTTACATAAAATGTATTTTTATAAAGCCAACCAAATTGAGTGTCTATTATATCATCTGACATAAATATTTCTATAAGTTGCTCTTTTGTTATTATTGTCTCTTCCATCATCTTTCCCTATGATTTTTACGAATTATTCTAATTTTGTAGAATTTTATCTTAAAAAAAAAATTTTGTCAAAATTTACTGAATTTTTTGATAACATCGACAAATATATCTTTAAGCCCTAAAACTTCGTCTACGAAAGTGTTTTCATCTATTGCATGAATAGTATCATTTTTCACTCCAAATTCTACAGCTTCGATATGAAAAGCACCAAAATGTCTTGCATCACTTGTTCCACCAGCAGTACTATTTTTTGTTTTTATTTTCAAAATAGTCTCGATAGAGTGAGTTAATATTTTCACTATTTTGCTTGTTTTGTTTGTCATAAATGGATAAGAGCCTTGTGTAAGCGTGAGGGTAAAAGGAGTCTTGTCAAAAGTTTTGTCTATGAATTTCACGATATCTTTTTGGGTTGTTTTTGTTGAGTTTCTTACATTAAACATAAAATTGAGTTTGTCTGGGGTTACATTTGTAACTTGCATTCCAGCTCTTATGTCTGTAATGACTAGCTTGCTTGGTGCGAAATATTCATCTCCCTCGTCAAGATTTACTCCCGCTATTTTGACTAAAATTGGTGCCAAAAGCTCAATTGGATTGATGCTTTTTTCTGGATATGCAGCATGCCCTTGTTTTCCTTGTATTTCAAGATATCCATTGATACTACCTCTTCTTCCAACTTTAATAGCATCTCCAAAGATTTTTTCACAAGTAGGTTCAGCTACTATAGCACAAGTGGGCAAGAAATTATTTTCTTTTAGATATTCTAGAACTTTGATAGTTCCATAAGTTCCCTCTCCTTCCTCATCTGAAGTGAGCAAAATAGACAAAGTTCCATTAAAATCTTTTGTGTGTTTGCAAGCGTATAAAAATGCAGCAACACCACTTTTCATATCTTGTGCACCTCTCGCTATAATTTTTCCATCAACTACATTTGCTTCAAATGGATCGACACTCCAACCCTCACCAGTTGGTACCACATCAATATGTCCAGCAAAACACAAATGCTCATTTGAAGTGGAAAATTTTTTATAAAAAAATCTATTTTTAGTATCTTTCATATCTAATTTTATAACTTTCCACTCATCACCTAAATACTCTTCAATAAAATCAAATGCACCATCATCATTCGGTGTGATAGATTTAAATCTAAGTAGTTTTTGGAATAGCTCAATTGTATCCATACAAATACCTCTCTTGTCAAAACTAGGGCGGATTATACCTTTTTTTAGTTTTTTTTAGATAAAATTTAACCCATTAAAATTTAAGGGAGCTTATAAATGCACATAGAAATCACACCAGAAATGATATTGTCTCAGTTGGAATATACACTCAATGAATCATCTTTAGAGCAAGTCACTAAAGCAATAGATAACACAAAAGGATTTACACAATTTGCAAAACATCTTATAAGTTTAAGTGACAATTTAAAACATATGAATGCCTACATAGCACTTTCAAATCATACAGAACTTTTTAAAATTAAATCAGAAAATAAAAATGAAGCTATGTTGCAAGAGTTTCATGAAACAGTAAAAAAATGGAGCGATAAATACCATGTAAGTTTGGAAACAATTCCAAATAAAGAAGTGTATTATATTTTAGGAATTAAATAGATAACAAAATCCACACAATCTTCTGATTGTGCTTTAGGATTGATTTTGTGAAGAACTTGTTCTGAATAAAATGAAAAAAAATAAAATGAGGGGTTCCTTCATTTTATGAAATAAAATTAAGGAGAAGATATGGCTAAAACATTAGTAATAACAGGAGCAACAAAAGGGATAGGAAAAGCATGTGCATATAGATTTGCAAAAGAGGGTGTAAACATAGCTTTTACATACAATTCAAATGAGGAATTTGCAAAAGAGATAGCTTTGGATTTGGAAGCTACATTCGGAATAAAAGCAAAATATTATCCTTATAATATTTTAGAGCCAGAAACGGCAAAAGAGTTGTTTCTAAAAATAGATGAAGATTTTGAAAGTGTAGATTATTTCATATCAAATGCAATGATTTATGGAAGGGCAGTTGTTGGCGGATATAATAAATTTATGAAACTTAAACCACGAGGTTTGAATAATATTTACATAGCAACCGTTGATGCATTTGTTTGTGGTGCTCAAGAGGCTGCTAAACGAATGGAAAAAGTTGGTGGTGGTGCTATGGTTTCACTTAGTTCAACTGGGAATCTAGTTTATATTGAAAATTATGCTGGGCATGGTACAAATAAAGCAGCGGTTGAAGCGATGGTACGATATGCAGCAACTGAACTTGGTGAAAAAGGGATTAGGGTAAATGCCGTAAGTGGTGGGCCGGTAGAAACGGATGCTTTACGAGCTTTTACAAATTATGAAGAAGTTGCCGCTAAAACTGCAGCACTCTCACCTCTTGGACGAATGGGGCAACCTGAAGATATCGCAGGTGCTTGTTGGTTTTTGTGCAATGAAGAGGCTGCTTGGATAACAGGAGCTACACTTATTGTTGATGGTGGGACAACTTTTAAAAAATAATGGCAAAACAACAAGTAAAGCTAAAAAAGAAGAATCCTAACCTTAACCTTCCAAATATTCTAGCATTATTGAGAATCTTATTAGCTCCATTGATGCTTTGGTTTATGATAAATAGAGAAAATTCTCTATTTATTGGATGGGACCCGAGTTGGCTTGATTATTTTGCTGGACTTATTTTTGTTATCGCATCTGTAACTGATTTTTTTGATGGATTTATTGCTAGAAATTGGAATCAAATGACAAAACTTGGCTCGATTTTAGATCCACTTGCGGATAAAATGCTAGTTTTGGCTGGATTTATAGGGCTTATCGTCCTTGACCGTGCAAGTGCTTTTGCTATATTTCTGATACTTTCAAGAGAATTTTTCATAACAGGACTGAGAGTTGTTGCGGTGAGTGAAGGCAAGGATGTATCTTCTACTATGGCTGGAAAAGTAAAAACAGTTGTTCAGATGATAGCGATTGGATTCTTACTTATGAATTGGTCTTATGGGGAAGAGTTACTTTGGTTTGCTGTTATACTTACTATGTACTCTGGATATGAATATGTAAGGGATTATTTTAAAGAGCCACTTGCAAATTCAAACAAATGATTATAAACAGTTTCAATCATCATCTTTTCACTTTAAAAATAACCATTTACAGGGAGTAAATAGTGATTTTTAAAGTGAAAATCTAATAATTGCTACTATTCATACTCAAAATCTTT
>CAMCYD010000108.1 GCA_945883785.1 Helicobacter pylori PMSS1 | reverse complement strand
ACTGCTATGTACATTTTTAATTCCGTTTTATAGATTTCAGATAATAGTACCATAATATCCTTAATCTATTATTTAATTCCGTGCTTACATATATTTCAATGAATTGCTAAAACATAGGCTTGGTTGATGTTTTTGAGGAAAATGTCCGTTGAAGGAAGCAGTAGAATACACTCAAATCAGGGAACAAGAAATCGAAAGTTTTATTTTAATGATTTTTATATCGAAATATTATGGGTACATAATCATGAGGAAATAACAAGTACACTTACAAGTCAAACACAACTTTATGAGAGATCAAAATATAAGATTAATGGTGCTTCTCCCTTTGGTTTATGCATAAACTATTCAACACAAGATGATGAACTTTTTAAAAATAGATTAGATTATAAACCAACATATTTACCAAAAAATATGACTATTGAAGTTTTGACAAATGAAAATTCGATAACTCTCCCTTGGACATTTAGATGGAAAGCAGATATTACAAACTTCAACAATGATGAGCCAAAAAATTTTCCAGAGCAAAAATTAATAAAAGTAGTTTTTGGTATCAAAATAAATGAAGTAAAAAACAACTATTTACAATTTTTTAAAAGTGATAAAATATTTTTTGAAAATTCACAGAATGAGTTTGTAAAATTAGTGTTTGATACTATTGGCAATAAACAGATTAAAATATTTAAAACTCTACCATTGGTTATTGAATTTTAATGTAAGATATAACAAATCAGAGGAACCAAATAGATTACCTCTGAAAAACTATCAAAAATCACAGTTTTTTCAAAAGCTTTTAAAATTTCAAAAACTATTTTGAGATAACTAAAAAATAAATCTAAAAAATGACAAACTCAAAAAAGCAAATACTATCCCCAAATCCTAGAGGGGGAGTGTAACTCCAACTCTGTCATATTTTAAGAGTATACAAATTTATAATCTCCTCTTTGGTTAATTCACACCCTTTTTTATCTGATTCCTCTTTGATAACTTTTCCAAATTCTATAGCTTCCTCTTTTGACATATCAACACCCAAAAATTCATTTATGATAAAACTCACTCCACCTTTGCCTGATTGTGAATTTATCCTAATAACTTTTTCATAATTTCGATTGATATCTTTTGGGTCAATCGGCAAATAAGGAACATTCCATTCTTTTTTATCAGTTTTATTATAAAAATCAAAGCCTTTTTTTATAGCATCTTGATGTCCACCACTAAAAGCTGTAAATATCATATCCCCAACATATGGATGTCTTATATGTGTTTTTATTTGAGTTGTTTTTTCTATGAACTCTTTTACTTCATCAATAAATGACAATTTCAACTCGGGGTCTATCCCTTGGGAATGAATATTAAAAGCTAATGTAACTAAATCCAAATTTCCTGCTCGTTCACCATTTCCAAATAATGTTCCTTCAACTCTATTCGCACCTGCTAATATTGCCATTTCAGCACTTGCGACTGCTGTACCTCTGTCATTGTGTGGGTGGACACTTACGAATATATTTTCCCTATTATTTAAATTCGAGCACATCCATTCGATTCTATCTGCATAAATATTTGGGGTACAAGCTTCCAAAGTATTTGGTAAATTGATAATCATTTTTTTAGATGGTGTTGGTTGTACTACATCGATTACGGCATTGCAAATTTTTATAGCAAAAGTTAAATCTGTTTGTGAAAAACTTTCAGGGGTGTATTCATACATCACTTCACCCTCAAAATTTGCAGTCAATCTTTTTAATTCCTCCATCCCTTCAACTGCCATAGAAATTATCTCTTCATCATTTTTTCCAAATACTACTTTTTTTTGAAACTCATTTGTAGGATTATATAAATGAAAAATAGCTTTCTTAGCACCTTTTAATGCCTCAACACTTCTTTGGATTAACTCTTTTCGAGCAGGAATTAATACTTGAATAAATACATCATCAGGAACCAAATTTTCATCTATAATTTTTCTTGTAAAGTCAAAATCTGTCTGTGATGCACTAGGATAACTCACCTCTATATGTTTAAATCCCATCTTCACTAAATAGTTAAAATATTCTAATTTCTGTTCAATATTTAAAGGGTTGACTAAAGCTTGATTTCCATCTCTTAAATCAACCGAACAATATATTGGTGCTTTTGTTATGGCATTGTTTGGCCATTGTCGAACTATATTTTTGACAATAGGATATTGTCTGTATTTTTTAAAACTCATGGTTTTTCTCCGTAATTAATAATTAAATGTTAAAAGCTACAAATGTAGCAACTGTTGCTTTTTGTGTATGGATTTGATTTTAAATTGAAATTGCTGTGTTATTACAGCAGATTAGAGAGAAGGAGTAGGAGTAGAGATTGGTCAGCTTTATTATTGAATTGAACTGTATTTATATGCTGATTAGCATTAATTTTTGCCATTGTAAACTCCTTTTATTTTTTGAATTCGCAAGATTATAGGAATACAACTTAAATTTTGGTTATCTTTGTGTTAGCGAGGCTTTCAAACCTTTTTGGTAAGTCTTTTAACTCAAAGGTACAAAGATATAAAGTAGACTTAGACGAGTATCTTTTGTACCACTGAGTTCATCTTGATAGATTTTTTCACAGCCTGCCTTTTCTAGTGCATCTCTTTAAGAAGATAAGAGTGCAAGCGCAGAATCTGTTGTAAAAACTCTTGCATAACCTATGAGCATGATTTTGTCCTTTTGATTTTATCTGGAAAGAGAAGCTTCCTATTCTACTCCATTTTACTAAAAACTTTAGAATCTTAAAAGTAATCACTTTTTATTTGCAATCTCTTTTATCCAAGATTCTGTAAGTGTATGGAGATTTTCATTTGGGACTTCAAGCAAAGAGAGTTCAAAATGGTTTTCAAATTCACACACTCCAATACTTCGTGGTCGAACTGCTAAAATTTTACTTGTTGGAATCTCTTTTCCAAAACAAAAAATAAGATTTTTTGCATCAACTAAACCATCAACAATCACACCATCCTCAAACGATTTTGTATGGCTCATATGGTCAAAAATAGCTATAAATTTTGCTATTGGGTGGGTATCAATTTTATTCTTTAAAAACTCTATGATGGCATCAACTGAATTCATAGTTGTTTCATTTTTAGCGATTTCAATCGCATAGATTGGGTATTTTTCTTTAAAAAGCATTTGTTTCATTTTAGTTTCCTTTAGATATTTTTGTGTTTTATAACAAATCAAACTTCTATTTTCAATAAAATTATCTATCTAATTAGAAAATATGCATAGTTTTATATAATAATTAAGATAAGTTTCACTTCTACAAATCAAAAAGGAGTTTTTATGAAAAAAATAGTTTCAAGTTTAGTAATAGGTGGATTTTTATTCCAATCAAATGTTTTAGCAAATGAGGTCACTGGGTTAAATGTGATTATCAATTCAGGTAATGTACAAACTCAAATGATGGCGATGGTGCTTTCAGGTGCGACACTCTCAACACACAAAAAAAATGTGAATATCACACTTTGTTCAGATGCTGGTAATCTTGCACTTAAAGAGTACAAATCAGCTGATTTAAAAAAAGCAGATGGGACAACTATCAATCCAAAAAATGCACTTATGGGACTTATGAAAGGTGGAGCAAAAGTGACTGTTTGTCCACTTTTTTTACCAAATGTAGCTAAAGATGCAACAGCTCTTATAGATGGGATTACTGTAGCGAAACCACCAGTTGTTGCTGGAGATTTACTCAATCCTGCTTATAGTAATATCAGTTTCTAATCTTTATGAAAAGGATACTTTTTAGTATAATTTTTTTTGGAACACTCCTTTTAGGTGAAAGTTTAAAAGTGGGTGATACTTTTCCTCAAACTTCTTTTAAAAATCAGTTTGAACAAAAAGTGCTGTCTCAAAAAATATCAAACAATTTATAGTTGTCTTTTCAAAAGATGATGGTGAAAAGGTAAAAATATTTTTTGAAAAAAATCCAACTTATCTCCAAACAAATAAGGCACTCTATGTAGCTGATTTGAGTGAAGCACCCTCTTTAGTGATAAGTATGTTTATGAGACCAAAATTCAAAAAATATCCCTATTCAATGATATTGTTAGAGGAGAAACAACAAGCAGAACTTTTCCCTAAAAATGAAAATAAGATAACAATTCTTACTTTAGACAATCTTCAGATAAAGAAAATTGAGTATAAATCAAATTTAGAATAGTAATAAAAGTTTACTATTCAACTAACTCTTCTTGTAACATCTCTATTTTATGCTTATATGTATGAATGAGTTTTTCATCTGTTTCTTTGGAAAGCTTTTTTTGTAAATGGTTTAATTCTACAATAATTGCATTTCTCTCTTGTGCTTTGAAATCTTTTTTAACTTTTTTAAAAATAACATATGAAAAATATACAATAGCTATCATCAATCCGTAAATTGTCATAGTCAGTTCAAAAGAAACATCATCATTTATTTGTAAATATGAAAATAACAAAAAAATCAATATAAGTGGAATAATTATAAACATCTAGATCCTAATGGCATTTTTTATCTTTTTTCTAAAAGGTTTACATTATATTTTAACTATTTAGAAAGATGAGTTAAAAAGTATTTTTTGTTAAGAAATTCTTCCCCAGTCTTTTTCTCAAAACTCATAAAAATCACACTGGATTAAGAAACAGTTTTGAGAATAGTTTTTGAGAAAGTTGGAAATGCTATTTTTAGGGAAGACGGAAACTGGTAAAATTTGTTCTTATAAACGACCGTTTTTAAAAAAATGCCATCCAAAATATTAGAATCTATTTCACAAAAAAGTTTCCACTCATTTCACAATTTTTTTGTAATATTCTTTCGCTACTACTTTTAATTTTAAATTATGCTACAATATTGTACTCTTATTCGCAGGTTGAAAAAGTGGAAAGATGTTGTGGAATATACAATGAATGAAAAAATAATTTCTATTGAAATAAAAATCTTTTTGAAGTTTTTAAAAAATAATGAAAAATATTTATCCTTAAATACTGATGTGAATTTTGAGTTATTTTACAATAGATTATTTACTGAAAACACACACAATATATTACTCAAATATTTAATTAACGAAACACTAGTAATTTACACATCAAATCCACACCATAATGACATAATGCTTCTTCAAGATGTTAAATTTAGAGATGAACACATTGCAACTAGAATTTATAACATTGTTAAAGTATTGAAATTCAAAAAATACAATGAAGATATACAAGTACGAGTTAGATTGCTTAAAGCTGATAACCAGGAATATTTTTTTACAAAATTCTTAAATTTATCAGAGCACCTTATAGAGAGAACAAACACCAATGAAACTGATATATTTAATAATGTAGTCAAAATATCAAAAAGAATTGATTTAAAATCTAAAATGAGAGATTCTAAAGATTCCGAAGAAAAGCTTATGGAATATCTGCTGGATTACACTTCTAATAGTTTTGTACTCAATCAAACTAAAACAATTTCTACACAATTTAAACCAGTAACTAATGTGCAGCATCTTTCATTACCATGCAAAATTTGTTCAAATATTCTCGAGATACAAAACGGGAATAAAAAAAATATTATTCAAAAAGAAAAAAAATATCTTTACAGGGTACTTTGTAATCACTCAAATAACTCAATAGAAGAAGTAAAAATTAATATTGAAATATATAAAGGTATTTTAGAAAGTATCCCAATGGAAGAATATATTGATTTTATAATTTACAATTATTACCTTTTATCTAATGAAAAATAATAAATACATAAAGTTAAAGAAATTATTCTATCCGAAATTACTTATACAGCGCAAGCATGAATTTGAACATATCAAATATTACTACTTAGAATTAATGGATAATTACAGTTTAAAGCTAAGACAGTTACACAATTTAGAAGAATTTAATACAAGAATTGGTTTCATTAATAAATATAATGAAAAAATCTTAAAGTATACTCTAGTAAATGAAAAGTCATTGATAGAAAATCCAAAAATACATAATATTGCATACAGCTATTATAGATTTTTGTATGCAATGATAAAGTATATATATGATTCTAAATCATCTGTTGGAATATTAGAAAATTTTTATAGATTTGCTGTAAGAGTAATGGAAGTATCTATCATACTGTCTATACATCAAATTAAAGTATCTGACTTATGGTTTGATGATAAAAAAGATTTTTATCAAGCATTTTTTGTGACATCCTTTTTTATTGATAAGAAAAAAATTGCATTTAATGACTTAGAGCTAAATCTAATAGTCATTGGAAACTCTGGCACAGAATATCCTTACATCGCGATAAATACAAAGAATGAAAATCCTATAAAATACCATTCAACGATTAAGTTTCCTCGAATAAAGTCTAATGATCCTTTAGAAAAACTATTATCTTTTTTTAAATATAGTGAAAAATCGCAAATTTCAAATGTGTACTACTGCGAAACTTCTAAAAAAGCTCCTAAAGCACCAAATAATTTAGGCCTTTTGGATTTAGTTCCACTCGATGATCCTTTATCAAAGAGAGAAGTTCAATTAGATCGTACACTTATAAATTCACAAAATACAGAAAATGGTATTTTTAAAATCAACAATGAAAGTGACCTAGAAAAGATTGCTCGACAAAGAACTTCATTTCAAACTAATAAACAAGAAAATCTAGCTGATAATATTGCTGACTATAATTCTTCAACAGATAATGTTAAAGACTCAATTTCTTCTTCACAAAAAGAACAAATAAAAAAAAGTCAACACAAAATCTCTATTATTGAAGGGATGATTAAACAAAAACAAATTAAAAGCAATTTTTATTTAAGATCAAATTATTATATTCCTGTATTAGAAAATTTATCAAAATTTCTAATCAAAAATTATAATGATACGTTAGAGTCAAAACTTGTATTGTTAAGTATATTGCTTGGAGTTTCATATGAAAATATTTTACGATTTTTACTACAAGATAATATCTTTATAAAATATAAACAACAAAAAGCTCTTTTAGAAGTGACATTGAATTCAGCATATGGGGGTGTTTCTGATAATGAATTGTATGAAATATTTGAATCAAGTGGAAAAACCGTTACAATTGAGTTGCCTTCAATAGTCAACAACATACTAAAAGAAGTAAAACAAGATCTCAATAATCCAAAATCAAAAATTAATCAAACAAGTATTGAGATGTCCAAAAGCATAAGTACAGCAATTAGCAAAAAAAGTAGTATTAATGAGATTATTCAAAAAAGAATCGATGCATTTTTGAAGAAACCATCTGAATACACTATTATTTTAAAAAGAAAATATCTTCACCAGTACTCAATAAATTATTATATTCAAACTTATTCTAACTCTTATACAAATTTTTTATTTAGTCGAGATAAAACTAGTAATATGCATACAGAAATAAGCTATACCTCTACACCGTCTTTTCAAACTAATTCATCATTATGGATAATGGAACTTATGGAAAAACTTCATATTTATAAAATTTTAGATGTTCCACAAAGAGAATTTGTACCAATTGTAAATAATACACCCGCAGGTTCTAATAGAATTGTACAACCAGCTGAATTTAAAAGATTCATCACTTTAATGGACAGTTTACCTTTTGTGAACAAAGAAGAGAAATTGAATACACAAATGATCTGTATTCGATATATGCTTTCAATTTTGCTTACTACTCGTGAATATACATATTCAGCAAATTTGAAATCATATAGTAAGCGAGAAAAGATTCTTTTTTTACAAGAAAAAGCACGAGATTACAATAATTCTAAAAGAATAATACCATTAACAGATCTTGCAGTCAAGATTATAGATTATTTTTATAAACTTAAAAAAGGTAACCATTCAGCACCCAAGCTTTTAACATTAAATTAAGACCTACAATAATCATATAAATATTAAGTAAAATTCACTAAAATATTTTCATTATTTATCTCTATAGAATACCTTATTTATGGGTTTTATAAGCACTTTTTAGCTATAATT
>CAMCYD010000107.1 GCA_945883785.1 Helicobacter pylori PMSS1 | reverse complement strand
AGATTGATTTGAAAATATCAATTCTACTTTTGAAAAATCATCAATTTGTTTTTGCAATTGAATAATACTATTTTCCCAACTTTGTATGTTATTTCTTTCATTCATTATATTAGATGTGTAGCTTTGGATATTTGCTTCTATTTGCTGTTTTATTTGTTCATTTTCAACTAAGCTATTTTTTTGCTCTGTATAAGTATTTATTTGTTTCTGATAATTTTCTATATTTTTATAAGCTTGTTTGATAACTTCTTGGAAATTCTTAATATCCCTTTTGTGTTGACTGATTTGTGCAAATTGATTATTCATCAATTTATTGAGTAAAGTATCAATTTCATTGAGTGTACTAGTTTTGCCACATCCATTTTTTCCAGTGATGATGAGATGTTTCCTTTCATTGTCATCAAGTTGGATTTCAAAGTCTTTTATATCTCTAACATCTTTTATATTTAGTTTTTGTACAAAATATTCGTTCATCAGTTTCCCCTTTTTTTAGTATTTTAGATAAATTGTCTTTCATTCAACTACAATAATTTAATACTTTCAATATCATGATCTTTACTAATCTTGTTGTATTTGATTTCAACTTTAATTTCCGAGTTTTGAGGTAATAATAATAATTTAGCTTTCGCTATTTTGTCTGCATTATTACAATTATTTTTAAATACCTTTTTGTATTTTATATTTGTTACTTTATCAATAAAATGATATGTTGTTGATATCTTTTGTACACCTTTTACATCGTCAATTAAAAAAGTTGTAGTCAAGGACTCAAAATTTTGTTTATTTTTATATTCTTTAATTGAAGTTTTTAACTTCAATTTATCAAAACTATTTTTATATATATTAACTTCTTGAACTTTATTAGAATCAATTTCTTCTTGAAATGAAAATTTTAAACTTTCAATATTATCATCCTTAAAAACATCATTAACAATTGAGGCTATATTCAGCTTAGTTTCATCTTTTATCAAAATATTTGAATGACTTATCTCATCTAATTTTTGAGTTGTACTAGTTGAATTTGAGGTCAATAAATCATTCTTAGGAATATAAAATGTAGTTTGAATACATTTATTTACAAGTCCAAATGACACTCGTTCATCTATTGCATCTTCTCCAAATAATTCTTTAGCATATCTCTTAATGCTACCTAATATATTTAAAGCACCTATATTCAAACTATCGAAATCAAATCTATATTTAGATTCAATTTCTAATGTACCCTTGGAATAATCTTGAATAATTATAGTTTCTACAAAATCTTGTAATTTATGTGTCATATCATAAAAAGGTGCAATCAGCTTCAAGTTTTTGTCAAGTAAATTATTTTTAGAATAATCAATAACCAATAAATCATTCACACTACTACCAAATAAATCATAAAATTCTTTGTTCTTTACCAAATGGATATCTGGATTATTTACTAATTCAAAATATTTCGTTTCTATATTTAATGTTGTGCTATTTTTATAATCTTCAAAATTATCAAATAAATTTTTATTATTTATTCTTTTGGTTTTAATATCTGGGTTAGTTGATGTTCTGAGGTCATTTTCTCTTACATAATCTATTTTATATAACCCATCAACTAATCTAAAAAATAAATTTTGATAAGTTTTATATCGTTTGATAGATTTATCAATAACTAATGCATAAGTATTGTTATTTCTTTCAATAATAGCAGCATTAAATGCTGTTCTATTAGTATCTAAAATTATTTTGAAAATATTTGCTTTTATCATGCTACTGCCTTATACATTTTCATCGTTGGTTTTCTTTCCTCTTTATCTGATATATCACGATTCTGCTTGAAAAACCAAGTGGTAAAATTATTTCCTTCAAGAAAGTATAAATTTTTATCTATTAGTCTAAATGCATCTTCATCTATCGTGCCATCATCTTTTAAAAATAGACTTTCTAATTCATCCAATTGTTCATCGCTTAAAACTTTAATAGTTTCCAAGTAAATCATAAGATTTTCATAAATTAGATATTTACTATCTTCAACCGCAAAGCTAAATCCTAATCTAATCCAGCTGATTATACCATCACAAATTGCATATAATTGTACTTCATCAAAATTGTGGACATATATTGGTAATTCAGAATTGTCATGTATTGCTTTAATTATTCCCTTGCCTGTATAGTCTTCATTTAACATTATCAATTTATAATAAACTACAGAACCTTTCTCATCTTTGGATACTAACTTATAATTTGTTAAATAAGAAATTTCAATAAGATTACTTATTTTAATTTGATTTTTAAAAAGACTTAAGTGTACTGTTTTTGTATTTGTAGAACATTCCTCTTGGTCAATAAGAATGTGAGTATACTCATCATGTATCATATTGAGTTTATTATCATAAATAGCTTCTATATGTTTATTGACTAATAACTTATTTTTACAATTATGATTTATATTAGGCATGAGTTCCTCTTCTATTATTTCTTCAATACTAGTTTCTATTTTTCCAGAACTCATAACTTCTATATATTTTATTGCCTCATCTTCATCTTTTTGAATAGCCACTTCAACAATATTTTTTGCCATTTACTTTCCAGATTTTCTTCTATTGCATTCTCTACACAACATCTGACAATTATTTGTATCTGTTTTCCCTCCACTATGCCACGGTGTAATATGGTCGCCCTCCATCTCTTCAATTTTAAAATGCTCTTTACAAATTGTACAAATACCTTTTTGTTTCTCATAGCACTCTATTTTTTGATTTTCAGTGAAAGGACGGATATTGAGATGTTTCTCTTTACTACTCAAAAGATACTCATATATCCCTTTTTTGCTTGTTACATCCTCGTCTTTTCTTAGTTCTTTCACTCTAAGTTGCAGTTTAATAGGGTCATAGCTATTCTCTTTGTATGCAAAATAAAAACTACCCCAATCCAACCCTTTTTGCTCTTTGTGGTAGTCTGTAAATAATACCTCTATCCAGTTAATGATATTTTGAAAATAAACCCATAGCTCACTTGCATTTTCATTGTGTTGTTGTGTAGCCATATAGTTTTCTATTGTAGTTTTTTTACTTTTTGCTATCCAATCTATTGCCGTTTCAAGATAATCTTGTCTTTTTACATCTCCACTTAAAAATTTATTAGCTTTATTGTAGGCAACGCATCCATTTTTACTAAAATATCGTTTTGCATCATTTACCCAACTTCCACTATACACTGCATTTCGTAGCTCTTGGTCGGTAAGTTTTTCGCCTGCAATATTTATAGTTCTAAACCACTCTAGTTTTTCGCTAGGCTCTCCCTCACAAAAGTAAATCATAAGTTTATAATTGAGAATTTTCTCTTTTTCATCTTCGTGTAAATTGTGAAAATATCGCATCATATAGGAAAAATCACCATTGATATATTGACTAATAGATATGGTTCTTTGTTGTCCATCTATGACCTCATAAGTACCATCTTCTTTGACTGCCCAATACATTACATTAAGGGGAAAGTTTTTAGTCACAGTATCAATAACAGCTTCTCGTTGCTTATCTTTATAAACAAATTCTCTTTGAAATGGCGGTCGTATATCAAGCTTTCCACCATAGCCAAATACTCCATCATTTTCATTGTCAATATAGCCTTCTACTAACTCACGGATTGTTATTGCTTTGAGCTGAATATTCATTTTATAACCTTTTGTTTCTAATTATTATTCTCATATAGGGGATAACAGCTTTACCATCCTTATTGTAATAACCTAAAAGAGGATGGTTTTCTTTTATTATTCCTGTTCCTCCACTTCTATAGTAATCATCCACGAAATTTTGGCTTAATCCTCTTGGTGTAAGCTTTCTGTATAAATTACCTTGTCCTAATCCAATTAATTCAAATTGTTCTGGATTGTATTTGTCTAAAAATGTTATAGGTACTCCCATAAAACCATCATAATCAAGTGGTATATCTTTTGTTTTGTCTATATTAATAGCATCATAATTATCATATTTTGGATACTCTGCCTCATTATCTTTGTAAGATTTGTATAACAATAAGTCTTCTTGTCGTTTTTTAATCTCTAAATTTGTGAGCCATACAACACCAGATACTCTTATCATCCCCTCTTTTCTATCACTTGCAGTTGCATAGTCTTCATAATGCTTATTGATAAAATGACTAGCTCCACCTTTAAATCCATATCCAAGCCACATTTTATTTTCTTTTATAAGTGGAAAAATTTCTGTATATTTAGTAGCATTTTGATGCCCAACTATCACAAACTTTTTATCATATTCTACAAGTTGAGCTACATATTCACGAAATAAGCTAAATGGTGGATTTGTTACAACGATATCCGCTTCTTTTAGAAGCTCAATGCTTTCAGAACTTCTAAAATCCCCATCCCCATCCAAATAGTGAATTCCAATCTCTTCAACATCAGGGGTATTATTACCGTTTTTATCGCCGTTATATTCAAGATAGATTGCTTTTTCTGATTGGCTATCACTAAAAAGGTCAAGATTTTGATTTTTGTAGCAAGTGGTTATAAGTTTTTTAAGTCCTAATTTTTCAAAATTATAAGAGAAATAGTGAAAAAAGTTACTAATTCGAGGGTCATCACAATTACAATAAACCACTTTATCTTTGAAATGTTCTCTGTAGTGCTTAAGTTCTCTTTCAATATCTTCAAGTTGTGTGTAAAACTCATCTTTCTTGTTTGCCTTTGCTAAATGAAGATTACTATTTAACTCTTTTATTTTTGCCATTTGTTATTATCCTAATATTTAATACATCATTACTATTTTATAATTTTAGTATTGGATTATAACCCAAACTAACCCAAAGTTTTATATAGTCAAACATTGATTTTTAGGCTTTTGTATTACAATTTTATTACAATTTACTTCACAGCACATATACTTTTCAAGTGGAGAAAATCACAAATTAATCAAATTTTTATTAAGAAGTTAGTGTTTGAGTATATCTATTAAATCCATTTGCCCGTAAGTTTCACAAAAAAGCACCATATCTTTGATAGATTCTTCCAATTCTTTTGGTTGGAGTAAATCGTGCAACATAAAAATTGTATTGTCATCATCTTGTGAAGCAATAGGTATATAGTCATATTGTTTATAAAAACTAACTGCTTCCTCTTTACTATCGACAATAACCGCTCTACAACCAATCTTTTTTTGTAAAGTTGTTGCCAAGACTTTGACAAAATAGATTAAGATTGTCCCGACTCCTTGTTTGATATACTCATCAAAAATACAAAGACGAGTGATTTTTAGAGCTGGTATCGCATATTTCATAGATGATGGGATATTCAGTTCATTATCGAATTTTTCTCTATCTATTGAAGCGATAGCTAAAGATATATAACCTAAATATTTACCATCTTCTACATAAAAATATGTTTGAAATAAGCCTTCTTTTTGATGAGTAAAAGCATACTGTTTGATATGTTCTTCTAATTGTTTGTGAGAACAGTGGAAATTTTTTTTGATTTTATCAAACTCACTTCTTGAGAGAGAAGAAAGGCTAATGATGTTAGCCATATATTATGAAGCTCTTTTGATTGCTTTTTGAAACATCAATTTGAGTTTTTGTTTTTTTGCTTCAATATACTCTTTGGTTTGCGGTTCTTCAAATAGTGAGAATACTTTTTGTGCATCACTACCTGAGAGTATCACTCCGCTACTTTCTTTCGCATTTGGGTTTATATGTCTTACTGCCATTTTCAGTATCCTCCTTTTGAAATTTTATGTATTGTAGCATATTTTTGAGTGAATTTACTTAAAGTTTTAGAGTATCTCACCCATAATTTGCTTTACGGTATATGCTATTTTCCCCTCGTTCCCACTCTCCCGAGTGGGAATGCATACAAACAACCACAAACTACACAATGCTCCAACTCAGGAGAGTAGGAGCAAGAATGAGATATCTATTCCCACTTGAAAAGTGGGAACGAGAAAGATTTTCACTTTAAAAATCACTTTTTGCTCCTTCGCAAATGGTTATTTTTAAAGTAAAAAGATGATGATTGAAATTGTTTGTAATCATTTGTTTGAATTTGCAAGTGACTCTTTAGATTTTGAAACAGCACTTAGAAATATTTGGATTGAGTATTGTGAAGAGAAAGGTGATGCTTGAAAATGATACAAGGAAGTTGATAGAAGATGGTTATCAAAAAGCTAGAGATAAAAACGTAAGACAAAAAAAGGTGGTTTAATCCACCTTTTCCCAATCAAAGTTAGAGATATTTTTTTCGCTACTATCAAATTCAATCCCAACTAAATAAATCTCTTTATCAAAGCAAAGATATTTTTCATGATAATTTTTAGATTTTATTTGCCCTAAGGCTTCCCCTTGCTTTCCATCTACCTTAAATTCTAAGATATAAATAACATTATCCATTGTAAGTGTCAAATCTATCCGTCCTTTGTTTGTAACATCTTCGCCGATTATATCAAGCCCTAAAGATTGAAGATATACATAGATCACACTTGCATAAAATCCTTCGTAGTTTTGGAGTGTGTTGTTTGTAAAGTTGTTGTATGGAAGTGAGGCAAAGAGTGAAACCAAGGAAGTTTTTATACTTTCCATATCCTTTGATTTTAAGGCATTGTAAATTGGTTTCGTTTTTTGTGTAGGGTTTTCTTGTGAGAAAAGAGAGTATATGATATGGTCATTGAGTGATTTTCTTACTTCAAAATTTGGAATTTTCAGTTTATATTCGATTGTTCCAAAATCCTCATCTACTATAACTTCATCTATCGTTAAATACCCACTTTGATACAGTATCACTTCAAAGTCTAGATTTTCTATATCAAAGCTATTTAAAAGTTTTTTATCAACTACTAAATTTGAAAGATGTGGTAAAAAATAATTATTTTTTTTGATAAGTTCTATTAAAAATGTTGGGGTTCCTGTTTCAAACCAATAATTATCAAATATATGCCCTTTTGCTATAAATTGCAGTATATCAAAAGGGTTGTACATACTACTTTTTAAGAAGTTATAGCCATTGTACCACTTTTTGAGTTTTTCCATATCAACACCTTTTAAATAGAGAGCAAATGATGTTTCAATATCATGTTGAGAGTATCCACAAATATCACCATAAGGGATATCAAGAGATATATCTGTGATATTATTGAGCCCACTAAAGATAGATGTTTTGGTAAATTTACTCACCCCTGTAAGAAAAGCGAACCTCAAAAACTCGTCACTTGCCTTGATAACACTATAAAAGTTTATAAGACCATCTCTCACTTCTTTTGCAATCTCTGGTTTTTCAATATTATCAAGGATTGGTTTATCATATTCATCTATTAAGACCACTACTTTTTGGTTGTATTTCTCATGGGCTTTTAATATAAGATCTCTAAAACATCCAGCTACATCATCTTCATCATCGCAAGAGATACCCAAATTTTTTTGATTTTCTTTTATTATTTTTATAATTCTATTATCTAAAGAGGGACGATTTTCTATCTTCCCACCTGCAAAAGAGATTAAAATAACAGGATAGCTCACATTCCAATCCCATTTATCTTCTATCGCCAAACCTTTGAAATACTCTTTTTTAGCTTCAAAGATATTTCGTAGAGTATCAAGAAAAAGGGACTTTCCAAATCTTCTTGGACGGCTCAGGAAGATATATTTATAATTTTCTATAAGCTCAAGTGCAATATCTGTTTTATCTATGTAAATATAGTCATTTGTTCTTATTTCACTAAATGTTTGTATCCCGATAGGGAGTTTCTGAAGTTTCATATCGTAATCCTCTTGATTTTATAGGGTCGATTATACCAAATCAAACAAAAAACTTAAATTTTTCATACTAAAGAGCCACTTGCAAATTCAAACAAATGATTATAAACAGTTTCAATCCTGCATTCCCGCCAACTCATAACGAGCTAGGTATTTCAATGCCTAGGTTGTCATAAATATCTTTTTGTTTTTGGAGTATCTCTCCGACTTTTAAATTATTATTTTTATATTGAAAACATTCAATCACATCAAGTTTATCCAATAG
>CAMCYD010000106.1 GCA_945883785.1 Helicobacter pylori PMSS1 | reverse complement strand
AAAAACAGTTTAAGCTAAAGCACCATTGCATCGTTGGAATTTCTTGACTTACTACCGTAAGTCTGCGAACTTCCGCCTTGCACTGGCACTTCATCTTAAACTCTTTTTTGTAGAGTTTAATTAGTTGGAGGCACTTAATTGCTACTATTCATACTCAAAATCTTTGAATTTGCAAGTGGCTCTCAAGTAAAAAAAGACAAATTTTTATTTGAATCTTTTACTGTCGCCAATGGCTTCGTCTAAGCTTTCTTGAAACTTTGCTACTGATTTAAACCCGATTGATTGGTCAAAATATTCCCCAGTGTTTGGATTTATAAATAAAATAGTTGGGACATATTGTGGTAAAAACTCTTTCGGGTAAATATCTGTATCTTTATCAAGTGCAAGTGGGATAAAGTTTTCTTGAACTTGTTTATTGATAGTTTCGTTTTTTAAAGTTTGATTTTCCATCTTTCTGCACCATGGACAAGTGCTTGAGCTCAAAACTAACATAATTGGTTTTTTCTCTTTTTTTGCTTTTTTAATCGCTTCGTCATAATTCGTTTGATATTTCATTGTAGTTGCAAAATCCAATGACACCCCATTTAATCCACTAAAAAATCCTAAAAATAGTACAAAAATAAAGAAAATATTGTTTCTTTTCATATTAAAAATCCTTATAAAAAATGTCACAGAATAGTAGCTAGATATTATTAATGGATGTTTAAAAACTTCTTTTTACCCCTTTATCATTGAATCTAAAGTACAATAATAAAAATTTAAAAAATTGAGAAAAAATGAGTAATTTTAAAAAAGTAGTGATTTCAAAAGAGTCAAAAGAGAAGTTAGAGAAGTTTTACACTTGGGTGTATAAAAATGAGATAGTCAATGATGTGGCACATATAGAAAGTGGTGAACTTATCCAGATAAAAGACCAAAATGGTGCTTTTATGGGAATTGGGTATTTTAATTATAACAGTGAGATAACGATTCGGGTGCTTAGTTTTCAAGATGAACTCATCAATGAAGCTTTTTTTGAAAAAAGAATTATCAAAGCTATTTCAAAAAGGGAACACCTTAAAGTAAAATCAAATGCTTATCGACTTATTCATAGTGAAGCGGACTTGCTTCCTGCACTTATCGTTGATTTTTATAACGGTTATTTGGGTGTTCAGTTTAATAGTTTTGGAATTGAAAAATATCGAGAACTTATCTTATCACTTCTGATTAAACATCTACATCCTATTGGAATATTTGATAAATCTGAAAGTAGAGTGAGAAAAATTGAGGGGCTTGAGACTAAAAATGAGGTTATTTTTGGGGAAGTGGCTCAGAATATTGAGATAGTTGAAAATAAGATAAAGTTTTCAATGTCCCTTATTGAAGGGCAAAAAACAGGTTTTTATCTCGATCAGCGAAAAAATAGGGAGATAGTAGGGAAATATATGAAAGAGGGAGGTGCTGTTCTTGATGTGTTTTGTAATGCTGGAGGATTTGGGCTTTATGGACTTAAAAATGGTGCAAATGTCCATTTTGTAGATATCTCTCCAAATGCAATCTCACAAGTGACTCACAATATCACACTCAATGGAAAAGAAGCAATTGTGACAAAACAAGATGCTTTTGATTTTATCACTAATGAGGTTACTACTCCAAACTTATACAATGTTTTAGTCCTTGACCCACCACCATTTGCAAAAACAAAAAAAGAGTCTTTTGGTGCGATAAAAGGGATGAAATTTCTCCTTTCAAGTGGACTCAAACTCTTAAAAGAGGATGGAATAGTGGCTATTTTCTCATGTTCACATCATATTGGGATAAATGAACTTTTAGATATCTCACTTGATGCTTCAAAAAATAGTGGTAAAATGGTGGAGGTTTTGGAGATTTTAAGAGCTGATAGCGACCATCCATATATATTAAATATTCCAAATTCAAATTATTTGAGTGGAATAGTTTTAAAAGTATGAGAAAAAAAATTAAAAAAAAGGAGAAATATGGCAAATAGATATCTGTATCAAGGGTTTATGCTTCTTTTAGCATATGTAGTTTTTAGTAGTGGTGATTTTAAAATCATTATCGGAGGGATAGCGATATTTCTTATTGGAATGATTTTTATGGATGATGGATTTAAAATCTTTAGTGGAGGTGCTTTGGAAAAGATTTTGGGTAAAACAACCAAAACACTTCCAAGGTCTATCGCAACAGGTTTTGTAGCAACATCAATAATGCAAAGTTCATCATTGGTTTCTGTAATTGTTATCTCTTTTTTAAGTGCAGGGCTTATGAGTCTTAGTGGAGCCGTTGGGGTTATTTTTGGTTCAAACATCGGGACAACAACAACCGCGTGGATAGTCTCCTCTTTAGGTGTAAAAATAGATATTGCGGCATATGCGATGCCTATGATTATTTTTGGTGTTGGTTTTAAGTTTGCAGATAAAAATGTTCTTAAAGGGTTCGGAAATGTTTTGATTG
Source organism: Helicobacter pylori PMSS1 (assembly GCA_945883785.1). Classification (GTDB taxonomy): domain Bacteria; phylum Campylobacterota; class Campylobacteria; order Campylobacterales; family Arcobacteraceae; genus CAIJNA01. The sequence goes on along the minus strand of CAMCYD010000106.1, from coordinate 5,626 downwards.
GACTTGGATTTATCTTTTTGGGAATCGATTATATGAAAGATGGGTTTGAAACACTAAAAAATGGTCTTGACCTTTCACAATTTCAAATAGATGGGTATCTTGGTGTTTTGGTTTATGTTGTACTTGGAATTGTTGCAACGGTTATTATTCAATCAAGTAGTGCAACGATGGCGATCATCATCACAGCTCTTGTTGCTGGACAAATAATCTATATAAATGCGATAGAACTTTGTATTGGGGCAAATATAGGGACAACAATCACTGCTGTAATGGGGGCAATGACTTCTAATTCAAATGGAAAAAGATTGGCTTTAGCCCATTTTATTTTTAATATCATCACTGGATTAGTAGCAATTGTTTTCCTTTATCAACTTGCAGATTTGACTACATTTGTAGCACTTCAGGTAGGTATTTCAGCAAATGATTACGGGATGCAATTAGCACTTTTCCATACTATTTTTAATGTTTTAGGAGTTTTGATAATATCTCCATTTACGACCAAACTTGTAGCTTATTTGGAAACGAAGTTTATTGTAAAAGAGGACGAAGATATACTTAAACCGCTTTATCTTGACAATCTTGTGTTAACTGTCCCTGATGCTTCTTTAAATTCTATTAAAAAAGAGACGATACACCTTTACGACAATGCTGTTGAGATTATTGTCCACTCCATCTTTTTACATAGGTATCAGTTACACAATTCTAAAGAGATTGAGGAAGCTATTTTGCATTCAAATATTGATACACTTCAAGATATCAATAAATTTTATGAAACAAAAATAAAATATATTTACGGCGAGATTATAAGATTTGCTACACTTGCTCAAGAACATATGGATGAGATTGACAAAGATAGAGCCTATAACTTCAAACTTGCTTCAAGAAATATTGTTGAGTCTGTGAAAGATATGAGAGATTTACAAAAAAATATGTTTCATTATCTTAAATCAAACAATGAATTTATCAAAGAGGAGTATAATCATCTTCGTTTGAATATTGCTCAAACAATTGAAGCAATTGAAGAAGTAAAAACAAGTGATGATATGGATGCTGTAGCCCAATTGGAACTTTTAAGAGATAAGATACGAGAGCTTAAAAATATTAAAAATAATACAATTGATGCACTTATCAGGGAAAATAAAATTGACACGAAAATGGCAACCTCACTTATAAATGATAGTTTACTTGCTTATGATGTTTCGAAAAAACTTATTGCAGTAGCTACAATTGTGTGGATCAAAGATAAAGATATTAGAGAATTAGGAGAAAAATATGAAGATAAGTAAAATCTATGAAGAGTTAAAGGATGTTATTTTTAATAAAAAAAATAGCGATAAAAAGAAAGCGAAATTGGATAATGAGATACTGAATAAGATTTCAAAAACCAAAAGAGATATAAACGAAGCAAAATCTGAGGATGAGATTAAAAAACTCAAAGCGAAATTATTAATCTTACAGAGACTAAATAAACTTACTTCTGTTGAGTAAGTTCTTTAAATTCTAAAGTTTCTGAATCAAAATATTTGATGCTTCCACTTTGTAATTCATAGTACCAGCCATGAATAGTAAGTGTTTCCTCTTCAACTTTTCTTTTCACTGCTGGATAAGTGAGAAGATTTTCTAACTGAAAAATAATAGATATTTGTTCTGTAAGCCTTAGTTTTTCTTCAAATTTATAACCTTTGAAATTATTTTCAACAAATGATTTTGGGATATTTCCAAGCTCAAGCCATTTTCGCACATGCACCAAATCGTCTCCATCTGGCAAATCTTTATAGAGTGATTCACAAGCTCCACAATGGGAATGCCCACATACAATAATATGTTTGACCCCTAAAACAGAAACAGCATATTCTATAGCAGCTGCACTTCCATGAAAATCATTGTCTCTTTGAAAAGGTGGGACGAAATTTCCAATATTTCTTAAAATAAATAAATCCCCAGGTTTACTCCCTGTAATGAGATCAGGAACAACTCTACTGTCACTACATCCTATAAACAATATCTCAGGAGATTGTCCTTTTTCGACAAGTTCATCAAATTCAAATTCAAATTTTTTGAAATGCAAGTTTTGAAACTCTTTATGACCTTTTATTAGTTGTTGTATTTTTTCCATAAAATCAGTTTATCATTTAAAATTTAAAATCTTGGTTATTGTCTAAGTTAACTATCAAGGTTAGCTATCAAGATAGTGTTTTGGTTTTGTTTTTTCATAAGGAACAAATGAGTCATTTTCCTCTCCATCAAAATCTTCATCATCTGTAAAAACTTTACTATATCCCATTTTAACGAGTAGCCTATCACAATCAGCTATGGTGAATTTTTTTTCTTTTTTAAGCTTGTCAGAAAATATTTTTAAATCTTCTTCAGTAACTCCGTGTTGATTTAAAGTATACAAAATTGAATCTTTTTGCATTTTTGTTGCCTCTATCCTTCTCTTATAAATTTTTATAATTTTAGCTTTTAATCTTTTAAAATTTGTTTACCAACATCAATCAAAAATCTATTTTTGATGAAATTTGTCCCTAACAAAACTTTGTATTCCATGAAATCTCTATTTGTGAGGGAGAAAAATATGGGATAAGATGTGTGATTTAGTTTGATAATTGTTTTGATAACAAATCTCTTTTCACTTATTCCGTTGCTACTTTTGATAGTTACAATATTTTCTATCTTTTTTTGAAATAATTTGGTACTACCAAGTGGAGAAAATTCTACCATTTCATTTGAAATATTTTGAATATACGAGCAATGAATCGCAGAGAATACAGCACCCGTATCAATCTTTGCAGGGATATTTATGGTCTCAAATTCTTCAATATCTACATTTTCAAAGTTTCCTACAACTTCTAACGAAAAAAGTGCAGTGTGAAAAGTGAATACAATAATCATACATATTTTTAACATATGAAAGCTTATAGTAAATAAGCTAAAATAAGAAAAAACAATCAAGAGGTAAAAGAGATGAACAAAATAACGGTTACAAATCTATCATCGATAGCGATAACAATTATAGGATTTTTGATAGAAAACAAGCTTTTGATGATTGGTGGATTGTTTGCTTTTAGTGGTGCTATCACAAATCATCTAGCCATCCATATGCTTTTTCATAAAGTACCATTTTTATATGGAAGTGGTGTTGTGGAAGCAAGGTTTGAGGAGTTTAAAGTCTCAATCCACAAACTAATTATGGAGCAGTTTTTTACAAAAGAGAATCTTGATAAGTTTTTAAAAAATGAATTTTCAGATAAAAATAAACGATTTGATTTTAGTACTTTAATTGAAAGTGCCGATTTTGGTATCGCATTTGAAAGTCTTAAAAGTGCTGTGATGGAATCTAGTTTTGGGGGAATGCTTGGGATGTTTGGTGGAGCTAAGATGCTTGAACCGCTTAAAAATCCATTTGAAGAAAAAATGAAAAAAGCTATAAATGAGATAGTCCACACAGAAAATTTCCAACAAACACTTTTTAAAACTTTAGAAAAAAGTGATATTAGCGAAGATATGGAGCAAAAAATAGATAAAGTTATCGTTGAAAGACTGGGTGAACTCAATCCTAAAATGGTAAAAGATATAGTTGAAAATATGATGAAAGAACATCTCGGATGGCTTGTTGTTTGGGGTGGTGTATTTGGTGGACTTATTGGTTTAGTGAGTTCTTTGTTTGTATAGAGCCACTTGCAAATTCAAAGATTTTGAGTATGAATAGTAGCAATTATTAGATTTTCACTTTAAAAATCACTATTTACTCCCTGTAAATAGTTATTTTTAAAGTGAAAAGATGATGATTGAAGCTGTTTATAATCATTTGTTTGAATTTGCAAGTGGCTCTATAGCCTTTAAATAAGGCTTTTGCAAGACTCTCTTATTGAATTTTACAACAAACTTTTGCAACAATTCATTTCAAATCTTTATAAATCTGCTAAAGCCTGCTAAATTCACATTAAATTTTTATTCACATTTTTTTAAATCAAATTCTGATACAAAAAGGAATTTTAATAGACTAAGTGAAAGCAGTTTTTTGAACACTTTCTCATAAAGCTTTAGCAGAACTCAAAGGATTTGCTGATCAAGTTCTAAATAAAGAGATACTCATAAACTCACTTACTCCAAGAAGTGGCTCTATGCTATACTTTTAGAATGAATACCCTAGACCAAAATAAGAGATATTTGAATTCATATTAAAATCTGTTTTGGCAAAATTTATCCCGAGCCCAGTCACATCAATATTTATATCTTTCAATTCCCAATCGGTATATCTATGTCCTAAAGTTGCATACAATCTCGGACTTAAAGTAAACCAACCCATTTTTTTGTCATATGAAACTGGTTGAAATCGTATCCCAAAATCATACTCTTGAAATATTCCATTCACTTTTAAATCAGCTTTTGCATAATCATTTTTAAATGTTCCGTTTTGATAAGCATATGTTCCAGTCCCGTAAAGTGAAAAATAATGATTTAAAGCAACCCTTCCAGTAAGTCCCAATCCAGCTTTATAAGTGTAAATTTTTGTCTTGCTATCTTTCATGACATCCATACTGTCAGCACTTAGAGTGTCGTTGTTGTTACTATCTTTTTTGCTATCTATCCACGGAATAGAAGCTCCTGTCATAAAAGCAATGCCAAGATATTCATTCTCGTTTTTATGAATCAAATCTTTTCCAAGTCCAAAATTCAAATCCAATCCTTGAAGTCTATAGTCAATAGAGGGAGTCGTCATAAGTGCAGGTGGATTTGGAAAATACTGACTTATTGTCGTATTGATTGTATTTTGTGCCACAACCATCTGCTCTGAATCATACCAAGTAAAGTTGTACTTATAAAACCAAGATTCAGAACCAAATAATGGCGTATGTTGCTCAATCATTGAATATGTTTGGATGTCTGTTTGAATAGTTTTTGTCATCCCGATAAATCCTCCAGACATCTCCATCGTCCCTTTACTAGTTTGAATTTCTCCACCATTGAGAGTAGTAATTCCAAGTGCCAAAATGGCTATTTTCGTTATTTTTATCACTTTTTTATTTCCTTGTTTTGTCAATATTCAACATTAGGCGAATTCGCATCATTAACGAATACCCATTGCCAACATTCTACCATCCAAATCTGTCAATTCACTAAAAACCTCGTAAGGTGTTTTAAATCCTAAACATTTTCTAGGACGAGAATTCAACTTGTCAACTGCTCTTAAAACCTCTTCAAGTAATAGATTCTACAAAGCTTTTAAAAGGTGTGAGTAACAATGTAATCGCATTTGTAGTCAGATCTGCGAGCTTGTTGTTGATTGGAAATGCTAACCTAAGCTTACTTTCTCTCTCATCAAGTGTAACGGCAAGAGATGCAAAAGCTGGACAACAATCCGACCCAGGAAAAGGTGGAATATTTGATATGACAACTTCTCTAAGCGGGATGCAAAATATGGCAAATCAACAAAAACAAGAAATGTCACTTATGCAGATACAAGGAGAATCATATAACGGACATTTTCCTCAAAAACATCAACCAAGCCTATGTTTTAGCAATTCATTGAAATATATGTAAGCACGGAATTAAATAATAGATTAAGGATATTATGGTACTATTATCTGAAATCTATAAAACGGAATTAAAAATGTACATAGCA
>CAMCYD010000105.1 GCA_945883785.1 Helicobacter pylori PMSS1 | reverse complement strand
AATTGTATCTTATTTTTATCTTTATTGAGTCTCAAAAACAAGTTCATTGAAAACAATTAGTATTGTATTAAGAGACCGATAGTTCCTCATTAGAAAACCATTTTGTCTTAGATATATATAAATATTTAGTTCTAGTTAAGGTTTAGTCAAGTAACATTTTTTTCATAAGTAGCATTTATTTTTAAGATAATTCTACTTAATATTATTCTTTAAAGGAGTTATATGCATATAGAGGTTTCAAGAAGAAAATTTCTTCAAGGAAGTGTTGCCCTGTGCGTTGCTGGAGGAAGTATAGCTACTAATCTTTTTTCAAATGAAGAGAAAAAAGATGAGCCAACACTTACTACAAAAACAGGGACTGGCAAGGCGATTTTAGTGCCAACTTTGTGCGAAATGTGTGTTAATAAATGTGCCGCAATAGCTAGAGTTGAAAATGGTGTCGTCACAAAGCTAGACCCAAATCCCTATTTTCCAAAGTCAAGAAATATGCTTTGTGCAAGGGGAAATGCTGGGATACAAGCATTGTATGATCCAGATAGACTTAAATACCCGATGATACGAATTGGTAAAAAAGGAGAAGGAAAATTTAAAAAAGTTACTTGGGATGAAGCTTTTAATTATATAAAAGAGAAAACTGTTAAGATTTTGGATGAAGAAGAAGATAATCGTTCCAGTTTTTTATTTTGTGCAGGAGAGGGGATAGCTGAGCATACATTTAAAATGTTTTATGAAGCATTTGGTTCATCAAATTGGCTCAATCATGCTTCTATTTGTCTTCAAACTGTATCTTCTGGATATGGTGTAACAATTGGAACTTATCCACAAACTGATCTCGCAAATGCAAAATACATCATTATGGCTGGAGCAAATCGGGCTGAAGCTATTGTTACACCTGATACTATGGATGGATTTAAAAATGTGAAAGCTCATAAAAATAGTGCAAAACTTATTTGTGTTGATCCGCGGTTTACAAACACGGCTGCAAAATCTGACAAATGGCTTGCCATCAAACCAGGCACGGACTTAGCATTTGTCCTTGCATTGACTTATGTGACACTTACAGAAGAGCTTTACAACAAAGAGTATGTTGCAAATAATTTCAACTTTTTTGCAGAATACCAAAAAATGGTTATTGACAACAAATATACCCCAGAATGGGCTGAAACTATTACGGGGATAAAAGCGAAAGATATTTATGAAATAGCAAGAGAATTTATGGAAAATGCTCCTCAAGCTGTTTACTACCCAGGGAGAAGAAGTACTTTTGCTAAAAATGATTTTCAACTCAGAAGAGCTATGGCAATATTTCAAGGACTTGGTGGTGGTATCGACTGTGAGGGTGGACTTATTTTTGGTAAAACACTCAAAATTGAAGGACATGAAGGGCTTCTTCCTATGTATGAAAATGCCGAATCAAGAGCTGTTATTGAAAAAGCAAAACGAAAACAAGGAGAAGCTGGTTATGACGATTGTGCTGTTGTAAGTGATGGGGGCTCATGGCTTAGCTGGAGAAATCACTTTTTAGAAAACACACATCCCTATAAAGTTCGAGGAATGTTTTGTTATAAACACAATCCTATGATGAATATGCCAAATTCTAAGAAAACTGCCGAGATGCTTAAGAAAATGGAATTAGTCGTTTGTATCGATACTATGCCAAGTGATACTGTGATGTATGCTGATGTTGTACTTCCCGAATGTACTTATTTGGAGAGAACTGATCCTGTCAAAACATTTGGAGGAGCTGAACCATCTATTGCTCAAAGAAATAAAGTAATTGAGCCAATGTTTGATAGTAAACCAGTGATGGAGATACTTAAAGGTTTGTCAGAAAAAATATCAAAACCACTCTTTGAGATAACAAAAAAATATGACACAGAAGTACAAGATGCCATAAATGAAGGTCAGGAAGAAGAAGTTTATATGGAATTTGATTTAACATTGCCTTTTAAACATACACAAGAAGAATTGAATGCTCATGCAGTTTCTGGGTATTCTGGTGCAAAAGAGATGCTTCAAAAACATGGTGTTTTTTATCCTGATATGGAGAAACATTTCAAACAACTCTCTGCAAATGAATTCGAATATTATCCGAAAAATCTAAGGTCATATACTGTAAATGAGGGGCGACCAACGACTCCTTCAAATAAAGTAGAGTGCATGATTGATTCGTTGACAAAAAGTGGCATTGATTCTATGCCGATTTGGAAAGACGAGTACAATTATGTGATACCAAAAGAGTCATATAGACTCCTTACAGGTCGCCATGCACAGTTTACACAAACGGGTACTGCGAATAATGCGATACTTAATGATTTAATGCATCAAAATTTTCTTTGGATAAATAAACGAGTTGCACAGGAAAAAGGGATAATTTTTGGCGATTTAATAGAGGTAAGTTCAAAAATTGGAAGTACACAACTCAAAGCATATCCAACAGAAAAAATAGCTCCTGATCAAGTATTTTTTGTACATGGATTTGGACAAGAAAGCTCTGCACTTACTTGGACTTACAAAAATGGCGGAAATGACAATACAGTTATTGAAGATGTTATGGAGCCCGTGTATGGTGCGGCTGCTATGCATGAAACAAATGTAAAAATTAGGAAGGTATAACAATGGCACGATATGGAATGGCACTTGATTATAAAAATTGTATCAATTGCAAGGCTTGTGAAGTAGCTTGTAAAGAGGAAAATGGTGTATTGCTTGGGGCAGATAAGCACAGAATTTGGGTTGGTGTAGCTGAAATCAAAGGTGAATATCCTTTGCTTGATATTGCTTCAAGTGCTTTCCAGCCTAGTCAATGTCAACACTGCGAGGAAGCACCGTGTCAAGAAGTTTGCCCAACAAATGCAACTTTTTATGGAGAAAATGGTGAAGTGAGAGTCGACCCTGATAAATGTATTTTATGTAGCTACTGTATGAATGCTTGCCCATATGATGCAAGATATGTGGATGACAGAACTATGACCGTTGATAAATGTACTTTTTGTACAGACACACGATTGGCAAGAGGGGAAACTACAACAGCTTGTCAAAATACTTGTCCAACGAAAGTTCGTATTTTTGGTGATCTCGATGATCCAAATAGTGAAATAAGTGAAGTTCTAAGAACACGAGAACATTTCTCTCTCAAAGCACATCTTGGTACAAAACCAAAATTATTTTATCTAACATAAGGGGTACAGAATGAGTGTTAATATACAAACTATAAAAGAATTTATTACAACAATACCTTTCAATAAAGTAACCATAAGAGAGCTATTAGCTTTTCCAAAAACATCTGTAAATATATTACTTGCAGTTGTGATAGTTAGCTTTGTTGTACTGTTTTTTGTTGGAGTTGGTATTTATTTAGTGCATGGTCATCATGCTTATAATGTCACAAGAGAACATCCTTGGGGACTTTTGATTGCGGTTTACATATTTTTTGTTGTAAGTTCAACTGGTCTTTGTATTGTTGGTTCATTGGGCGATGTTTTTGGATTTAAGGACTATATGGAGATTTCAAAACGAGCTATTTTTGGTTCAATTGTCACTATTGTCGCTGGATTTGCCGTGATTGCTTTTGAGATTGGTCATCCTGTGACGATGTTGATTTACAATATTCTCACCCCAGGATTTACAAGTGCGATTTGGTGGATGGGTACTTTGTACGGACTTTACCTTACATTTATGATAATCGAATTTGTATTTCTGCTCAAACACGATATGAAAATGGCTAAAATTTTTGGATTAAGTGGTCTTTTAATTGGACTTGCTGCTCATTCAAATCTTGGTGGAGTATTTGGATTTTTAAATGCAAGAACTATATCAAATGGTGTTTTCTATCCAACTTATTTTATTCTTACAGCATTTATAACTGGGATTTATCTCGCATATATAATGTATGGATTTAGATACAAATTGAATTTCACACCAAGCGGAACAAAATTGCTTGTCAATTTGGGAAAAATTCAAGCTTTATTGCTTTCTATTCTTATCTTTTTTGTGACTTGGAAAATGCTTACTGATATTTATGGTGGTATGCCAAACCGTGCGGAAGTCGCTATCCATATTTTAGGAAGTATGACATTTTGGGCAGAAGTTATTTTAGCCATGATTATCCCTTTATTTATCATCTTAAAAAGTGGTGGAGCAAATATAAGAGCTATGTTTTGGGCATCGTTAAGTGGTATGGTCGGAATATTTTTTATGAGATACAATCTTGTACACGACACACAGCTCAAACCGCTTCAAATGTTAAAAATAACAGAATATCAACTTGCTCCTACTTGGGTGGAATATTTTCCTTCAGGAACTGAAATTATGATTTCGCTTGGTGGACTTGGAATTTGTTTGGCATTGTATTATGTGGGAACAAAAGTGTTTAATCTCGATGAGACAATAGCTCATTAGTGTATTTACAAATTAGGAGCAGAACATGTTTAAATTTTTAATAATTTTATCAAAAGGGTTGTTGTTATTTTTTATGGCTATATTTATAATTTCATACGAAAAAATTATAAAATCAGCTAAGGGGTAAATCATGAAAATATTTTTAGCAATTGCTATAAGTTCATTGATGCTTATGGCAAACGAAACATCTGTGGATAGAGCAAAAGAAGTAGCTTTTGAAGCATCACACAAGTTACACGAAATGATGTCATCAAATCTAAAATCTACTATAAAAGAAAAGGGGCTTGTAGCTGGTGTTCAGTTTTGTTTGAATGATTCACTTTTTAAAATTAAAGAATTAAATAAAACTTTAGGGGATAGTGTTTCGTTAAAAAGAATTAGTTTAAGAAATAGAAATCCAAATTCATATCCGCAAGATGATGAAAAAAAGATTTTAGAAGCTTTTGATTTGATAGAAAAATCAAATAGTTTTCTTCCAAAAGAAATAACACAATTGCTAGAAGATGGGAGTTATAAAGTTTATATGCCAGTAACTATGTCAAATAAATCTTGTCAATCCTGTCATGGAGACAAAGAGAAGTTTGATACAGAAGTAAAAAGTCTTATACAAAAGAAATACCCAAATGATAATGCTTTTGGCTTTTTAAGTGGGCAAGTTCGTGGTGCTGTTGTCGTAACAGTCAAAATAAAAGAGTAAAATCTCAGTAATAAAAAGGAAAAAAAATGAAAAAAATAAATCTAACATCGGCACTATTAATACTTGGAGCTTTGGCAACATCGTCTCTTGCAATGGAAACAAATCAAAAAGTTATTTATGAAAAAACTTGTGTCAAATGCCACGGTGCAAATGGCGAAGGTAACCCTTTAAAAAAAGGACCAGCACTGACTACTCAAAGTGTTGGTGATTTACAAATAGCGATTATGGACTTGCAAGGGGATATGTCAATTAATGGTGGTGGCTCAGGAGATCATGATAAAATGGAACATAACCTTAAAGTCTTTGAAAAACAAGGGTATGTGATTAGACCATTAGAAATGGCTCAATTTATGCATAATTCATTTAATCCTAAAGCTAAGAAAAAATAACTTTAGCTTTTTTTAGACAATAGAATAGTTGCTCATTTTATGCATATAGAATTAAAAGTTAAAACTACTGATGATTTCATGCAGATGTTAATTACGAATAAAAATTTAAGTATCTAAATCTTAACTTTAACAATGGCAGAATAGTGTAGTCCAACGAGTGGGCTACACCATATATGCTATAGTTTATGATAGTGAGCCACTTGCAAATTCAAACAAATGATTATAAACAGCTTCAATCATCATCTTTTCGCTTTAAAAATAACCATTTACAGGGAGTAAATAGTGATTTTTAAAGTGAAAATCTAATAATTGCTACTATTCATACTCAAAATCTTTGAATTTGCAAGTGGCTCTAGTGACTAAGAAATACTATATTCGTGCATCAACAAATCCTTGGTAAAAGTTCCCCTGTCGGAGTATCTAAATATCTTTTTGTCCCCCAACTAGAGTTTAAAATAACTTTTTTAGTTTGTTCCATAGTTACTTTCCCTATGATAGAAGCATTTTCATTAAATTGTTTTAGTAAAGAGAGAATTTTTGGTGCATCTTCTTTCCTAGTAGCGATTAAAAAAGTCCCCTCATTTGCCAAAGCTGTTGCTTCAAATCCAAGGATTTCACAAAGACCTTTCACTTCATCGCATACAGGGATAGACTCTTCTTCAACTTCGATGCAAATATTGGAAGCTTTTGCCCATTCGTTTAAAACAGCGGCAACTCCACCTCTTGTAGCGTCTCTTAAAGCATGAATAGTTACATTTTCATCGAGGAGTTTTTGAACAATTGGATAAAGGGAAGCACAATCACTTTTGAGATTTGACTGTAACTCGATTCCTTCTCTTTGGGCAAATATAGTTGCTCCATGAGTTCCTATATCACGACTGACTATTATCACATCATCCTCTTTGATATTATTTGCTGAAATCTCATTTTGTTGCACTTCACCGATACCAGTTGTGTTGATAAATATCTTATCAATACTCCCTTTTGGGACAACCTTTGTATCGCCTGTTACTATGATTGCCCCATTAACAGCTAACTCTTTTTTGATAGAATCTACAATTTTTTGGAGCATTTCAAACTCAAAACCCTCTTCAATAATAACAGCAAGAGAGAGGTATTTAGGTTTTGCACCCATCATTGCCAAATCATTACAAGTGCCACAAACAGAGATTTTCCCAATATCTCCACCATTAAAAAAGAGGGGGCTAATGGTAAAACTATCGGTACAAAAAGCAAGTTTGCCATTTTCGATAATCGCTGCATCTTCACTTTTTTCTAAAATTTCATTGGCAAAAGCCTGGTAAAATATTTTTGTGATAAGTTCGTTGTTTTCACTTCCACCGTTACCGTGAGCTAGTTTGATTTGCATAGATGTGTCCTTTTTGAATAGTTATTCATTTATTGTATCAAAAACTATTTATGTTAGAATAAAATATTTAAAAAATAGAAGATAGTTTTGTCAAAGATAGAAAATTTGAAGCGGAAAAAAGAATAGAAGAAGGGGATTTTACTACAGAAGAAGAGTGTAAAATTCAAGTGGCAAAATAAATAAAGCTTAGAGTTGGAGTGTAACTCATTGTATGTTACAATTCTTAACCTAAAGAAAAAAGGAGATACATTATGACTATGAAAGTAAGTATTAAAGAGCAGTATCTTGATAAATTTCATGACTTTGTACAGTCTATACCTAAAGATGGTATTAAAATCGATACTTTTGAAGATGATGCTATCTCTTTTGGAAAAGCAAAAATAAAAGTAGAAAAAGCCCTTAATAATATCTCCCTTAATCAAGGATTAGAACTCAATAGTGCCTTCCAAAAAGTTATCTCTCACTCATGATTTATAAAATCATCATTGAGCCAGAAGCTTTTGAAGATTTAATTAATATTAAAACATATATCACAAGAGAAGATTCAATTACAAAAGCTCAACAATTTTTAAGTGAATTACAAGCAAAAATAAAAACTTTGTCTTCTATGCCAAATCGTTGTAGAAAAAGTCTTTATACTAACACTCAAAATACCCATGATTTGATTTATAAAAAATATACAATAGTTTATAAAATTATTGATGATACAGTACATGTCTTAACTATTTTTAAACAAAGAAATTATGCTGAGTAATAAATAAAGCATTAGGCATTAAGAGAAAAACTATCCAAACAAGAAATACTTATTCTTTTTCTCTAACCCTTAAAAAACTAGCAAATTTTGGTAAACCATTTTTAGTAAAACCATAATATTTAAAAGTGACCATCTTTCCCAGTTTTGGTGGAGTTTCTCTCTCCTTATCGCTAAATCCACCACCAAGATTGAAAATCACTCCATTATCAAGTTTGAGTTTTAGGCTTTTAAATTTTCCCTTTTTATCATAGTTGTAACCAATAACTATCCCCTCCATATCTTGCACTTTTTTTACTTTTAAAATATATGGGCTTCTCCCTGTGTGATATGCCTCTTTGCCGTCTTTGATTACAACCTGCATTCCCGCCAACTCATAACGAGCTAGGTATTTCAATGCCTAGGTTGTCATAAATATCTTTTTGTTTTTGGAGTATCTCTCCGACTTTTAAATTATTATTTTTATATTGAAAACATTCAATCACATCAAGTTTATCCAA
>CAMCYD010000104.1 GCA_945883785.1 Helicobacter pylori PMSS1 | reverse complement strand
ATTCAAACAAATGATTATAAACAGCTTCAATCATCATCTTTTCACTTTAAAAATAACCATTTACAGGGAGTAAATAGTGATTTTTAAAGTGAAAATCTAATAATTGCTACTATTCATACTCAAAATCTTTGAATTTGCAAGTGGCTCATAGGATTTCATTCATGTTTCAATTCCATAAACTTTAACCTCTTTGAACTATATAAAATGCCTTATTTAATTTGCTATTATATAAACAATGATATAATCATCACTATTAATAAATAGGGAAGAAGATGGAAATACTACCAGCGATAGATTTAAAAGATGGGAAAGCTGTAAGACTCTCTAAAGGGCTTATGGAGAGTGCGAAGATTTATAGTGATGAACCTTGGCAAGTGGCTAAACGATTTGAGGAGCTTGGGAGTAAGTGGATTCATATCGTTGATCTCAATGGTGCATTTGCAGGGGAGCCTGCGAACTTAGAGCAGATAAGAAAGATTAGAGAAAATTGCAATCTCAAGATGGAACTTGGTGGTGGAATCCGAGATGAAGAGACTATTAAAATGTATTTAGCTCTTGGGGTTGATAGACTTATTTTAGGAAGTATTGCCGTCAAAAATCCTCAGTTTGTCAAAGATATGGCTTCAAAATATCCTATAGCTGTTGGAATTGATGCACTCAATGGAATGGTTGCAGTTGAGGGTTGGGCTGAAGTTTCAACTATGAAAGCTACTGACTTGGCTCGTGAATTTGCAAATGCTGGAGTGGAAGCGATTATTTGTACAGATATATCTAAAGATGGGATGCTTTGTGGGGTAAATGTAGAATTTACAGAAGAAATTGCCCTTGCAAGTGGAGTTGAAACAATAGCAAGTGGTGGAGTAAAAGATATCAATGATATCATCAACTGTAAAGCAAATGGAAATATCGCAGGGGTGATAGTTGGTAAAGCCTTTTATGAGGGAACTTTAGATTTAGAAGAGGCTTTTAAGATACTCAATGACTAACAACCTTGTAAATTTTATCATTAAAAAATATCTGAAATACGATAATAAAAATCCTTTTATTAGTATCACAGCACTCCTTTCGTTTTTTGGAGTTGCTATTGGTGTGATGGTTTTGATAGTTGCTATGGCTATTATGAATGGTATCTCAAAAGAGTTTCAAGATAAACTTTTCACTATGAACTATCCTTTGAGTGTTTACCCAAAAATAGATGATTCTGTAAGTAAAGAGTTGCTTATCCATCTTGAAAATAAGTTTCCAGAGATGTTATTTTCCCCTTATATTAGTTCTCAAGTGATGATTCAAAAAGATGGTATGATGGGTGGTGGACTTATTTTTGGTGTTGATGCTCAAAAAGAGGCAAAAATAAATAAGATTTACAAAGAAGCAATCACAAGCAATCAAAAATTTGAAAAATATGATTTGATTTTGGGGGCTGGAATAGAAGAGGAAATAGGACTTTATAAAGGGGATAAAGCTACAGTATTTTTTAGTAGCCTGAACCCAAATGGTGTCAGTATAATGCCAAAGATGAAAAGATTTCACTATGTTGGAAGCTTTAAATCTGGTCTTACTGCTTATGATAATGCCTATATGTTTACCTCCCTTGAAGCACTCCAAACACTTTTGCAAAGAGATGGAAACTCATATGATGGGATACATATTTATTCAAAAGACCCTATGCAAGATATTGAGAAAATCAAACAAGAATTACCAGAATTTGAAGTTGGAGTTATTGGTTGGTGGCAACAAAATGGGAACTTTTTTAGTGCTATGGAGCTTGAAAAACAAGCATTATTTATAGTATTGATGCTTATTATTTTAATCGCTTCACTCAACATCATTAGTTCCCTTTTGATGACAGTTATGAGTAGAAGAAAAGAGATAGCCCTTTTGCTCTCTATGGGTGCAAGTGCAAATGAAACAAAACAAATCTTTTTTAGACTTGGGATGGTTATTGGGGTTTCAGGGATACTTTTTGGGATACTCTTAGGTTTTTTAGGAATCTATCTCCTTGGAAACTTTGACATCATTTCCCTCCCTGCTGATGTGTATGGAACTTCAAAATTACCAGTTGATTTGAGTTTGATTGATTTTTTACTTATCTTTACGGGTTCTCTTGTAATCGTCTTGTTATCATCATATTATCCAGCACATAAATCTACAAAAATTGATGTTTTAGAGGTGCTTAGAAACGAGTAAAATCATCGTTTTTTAAGCATTTTTCTGTATAATCTCCAAATTTTTAGAACCAAAAATAAAATTGAAAAACAATCTTCAGATTGTACTTTAGGATTGATTTGAGCTGAATTTGTTCGGCTCAAAATGAAACAAATAACCAGATGACGGGAAAATTCCTTTCGTTTTGGAACAAAATTAAGGGAGATATAAATGCCAAAAAGAGAAGATATAAAAACAATTTTACTTATAGGATCAGGTCCAATTATCATTGGACAAGCTTGCGAATTTGATTATAGTGGTACACAAAGCGTCAAAACTTTAAAAGAATTGGGATACAGAGTTGTCCTTATAAATTCAAATCCAGCGACTATTATGACAGACCCAGAATTTGCAGACAAAACTTACATAGAGCCTATAACTGAAGATGTTATCGCAAAAATTATAGAGATTGAAAAAGTTGATGCTATCTTACCAACAATGGGTGGGCAAACAGCTCTTAATGTTGCTACAAGTATGTATGACAAGGGGATGTTGGAGGGAATTGAATTTCTTGGAGCTCATCCTGATGCTATTAAAAAGGGGGAAGACAGGCACCTTTTTAATGAAGCGATGATAAAAATAGGGATGGATTTACCTAAAAGTGCAAATGCTTATAGTGTCGAAGAAGCTATGGAGAAAGCTAAAGAGATTGGATTTCCAGTAATTAGTCGTGCATCTTTTACCCTTGCAGGTGGAGGAAGTGGTGTTGCTTATAACATGGAAGAGTTCAAATATTTAGCAGCATCTGGAATTGAAGCAAGCCCAATTGGTGAAATTGAGATTATGGAATCTATGCTTGGTTGGAAAGAGTATGAGATGGAAGTTATCAGAGATAAAAAAGACAACTGTATAATAGTTTGTTCGATTGAAAACTTTGATCCAATGGGGGTTCATACGGGAGATAGTGTTACGATTGCACCAGCACTTACCCTAACAGATAAAGAATACCAAAATATGAGAAATGCATCTTTTGCGATTTTAAGAGAAATAGGAGTTGATACAGGTGGAAGTAATGTTCAATTTTCAATCGATCCTGTAAGTGGAAGAATGATAGTTATTGAGATGAATCCACGAGTTAGTAGAAGTTCGGCACTTGCTTCAAAAGCGACAGGATACCCAATTGCAAAAGTGGCAACACTTCTTGCTGTTGGATTTACACTCGATGAGATAGAAAATGATATCACAGGGACAACTGCATCGTTTGAACCAGTTATTGACTATATCGTTACAAAAATTCCACGATTTACATTTGAAAAATTCCCAAAAGCTGATAGCACTCTCACGACATCTATGAAATCTGTTGGTGAAGTTATGGCGATGGGGAGAACTTTTAAAGAATCTATCCAAAAAGCATTGTGTTCAATGGAAACAGGATTGTATGGTTTCAATCCAATTGTAGCTGATTTGGAAACTGTTAAAAAAGAGATAAGAAGACCAAATTGTGATAGATTGCAATATCTTATGCAAGGGATGAGAGATGGGCTTACTAATGAAGATATTTTTGAATTATCAAAAATAGACCCTTGGTTTCTTACTCAACTCAGAGAGATTTGTGATATGGAAAATGAGATAAAAGCAGGTGGTGCTTCTATTTTAAAAGATGCAAAAGAATTACGACTTGCAAAAACTTTTGGTTTTAGCGACAAGATGATATCAACTCTTATTGGTTCAAAAGAAGATGATGTGTACGATGCTAGAAAATTACTTGGGATCGCCTTTGAATACAATGAAGTTGATACTTGTGCAGCTGAGTTTGAAGCACTTACTCCTTACCTGTATTCAACTACAAATATTACAAAACTACCTAAAAAAGAGGTTGTTTGCGACGGACAACCAAAGGTGCTTATTATTGGCGGTGGACCAAATAGAATAGGGCAAGGGATAGAGTTTGATTATTGTTGTGTTCATGCTTCTTTTGCTTTAGCTGAAATGGGTATTAAAACTATTATGTACAACTGTAATCCTGAAACAGTAAGTACGGACTATGATACAAGTGATGTACTTTATTTTGAACCTATCGATTTTGAACATGTACGAAGTGTTATTGAGCATGAGCAACCAGATGGGATTATTGTCCATTTTGGTGGGCAAACTCCTTTAAAACTTGCAAATGCTATCCATGATATGGGTGGAAAAATTATTGGTACTACTGCTGAAGTTATCGACCTTGCTGAAGATAGAAAAAAATTCTCTACTTTTGTTGAAAAAGCTGGACTTTTACAACCAGATAATGGAACAGCCGTTACCCTTCCTGAAGCTTTGGAAATAGCAAATAGAATAGGGTATCCTGTTTTGGTTCGACCATCGTTTGTACTTGGTGGAAGAGGGATGAAGATAGTTTACAATGAAGCGGAACTCAAACTTTATATGGATGAAGCAGTGAGTGTATCAAACGATGCACCCGTTTTGGTTGATAAATTCTTAGACCGTGCTATCGAGCTTGATGTTGATTGTATTACTGATGGAATTGATGTTTATATCGGTGGGATTATGCAACATATCGAAGAAGCTGGAATCCACTCAGGGGACAGTGCTTGTAGTTTGCCTCCAATAAGTTTAGATGAAGCGATTTTAAAAGAGGTGGAAGAGAAAACAAAAACTATGGCACTAGAACTTGGTGTTAAAGGGCTTATGAATACTCAATATGCAATTCATCAAGGGAAAATTTACCTTATTGAGGTAAATCCAAGAGCTTCACGAACAGTTCCGTTTGTAAGTAAAGCAACCGGAATCCCTTTGGCAAAAGTCGCTACAAGAGTTATGTGGGGTGAATCTTTAAGGGATGCCCTTAATGTTTATGATAAAGATCAAAAAATTGTAGATATCAAAACAAGCTCAAATATTTTAAAACCTATTTTAAAAGGGCATGTGGCTGTAAAAGAAGCAGTTTTCCCATTTAATAAACTCAGTGGTGCGGACCTTATCCTTGGACCTGAAATGAAATCAACTGGTGAAGTTATGGGGATAAGTAGTGATTTTGGAAGTGCATTTGCAAAAGCACAATGTGCAGCTAAAAATTTACTCCCTGATAATGGTGGAAAAGTATTTGTTTCTTTAGCAAATTTAGATAAATCATTTGCACCTGCTATTGCTAGTGAACTTATTGCTCTTGGATTTAGTGTAGTTGCTACTGGTGGAACTTATGATGTGATTTCTAGGGCTGGTGTAGAATGTAAAAAAGTGCTTAAAGTAAGCGAAGGCCGCCCAAATATTACAGACAGTCTTATGAATAAAGATATCGTTATGGCTATTAATACAAGCGATGGGAAAGAAATAAGCAAAGAAGATGGAATGATTATCAGAAAAACTGTTTTGCGAATGAATGTTCCTTATGTTACAACTGTTGCTGGTGTTTTAGCATCAATTGAAGCAATCAAATCTCAAAAAGCTAAAATAGCTCTGTATCCTAAATCTATTCAAGATTTTTTAGCTGACTAAATTTTGAGATATTTTTTGGAGGACTAGATGGACAAAAATAAAATTTATCTAGTTCAAACAGATACAACTGTGGGGTTTTTATCTAGCGATGATGTAAAACTTTCACAGATTAAAAAAAGAGCTCCAAATCAAAAAATTCTCCAAGCAGTAAATAGTTTTACTACACTAAAAAGTAAAGCAAGAGTTCCAAATATTCATAAAAAATTAGTACGAAATAGTAAACTTACAACTTTTATCTATCCAAAAGGGGACTCTTTTCGTGTTGTAGATAAAACCTCAAAACACCATAGTTTTATAGCAAAATTTGGAAGTTTATATTCGACATCAGCAAATGAAACGGCAAAAGGATTTGATTTTGATTTTGCTTTCAATCACTCAGATATCATAGTGTTTAGTAAAGATGATTTTTTTGAAACAAGTGGTTCTTCAATTATCAGATTAAGTAGCTTCAGACAACAAAAGATTCGTTAATTTGAGTAACTAACCAAATAGATATTATCAATTAATTCTTAAAAATCGGGTTTCTGTTCACTATCATCAATATTTTGCATAATAAGCGAATCTGTTATTTGATTTTTAAATTTTGCATCTTCTAATTGTTGAATTAAAAATTTATTTTCCTCTTTGAGTGACATGTAATGTGAATAAAGTTGATTGATATCTTTGCTTACATAATAAATATTATTGCTAAGATATATTTTTGGTATTGAAAAAATTAATAACAAAAAAAAGACTAAACCAATTAATGTAATAGAGCCCCTTGGGGTAAAAACTGTTTCTTTATCAAGATTTAATTTATTATTGATAATTTTATTAATTGCATTAATCAAATTTAAAAATCCTCATTTTTGAGCTTCGACTTCTTGGGTTTTTTTTAATCTCTTCATTTGTAGGGATAATAGGTTTCCTAGTAGTAATTTTGCCTTTTTTATGATTGTTTCCACATTCACATCTAAATACATTTATTGGACAAATACAACTTTGAGCCCATTTTTTGAAATAATTCTTGACTATTCTATCTTCTAAAGAATGAAATGAAATAATAGCAATAATACAATCTTTTAAATTTTGCTTTTCCAATGACTCAAATAAACTTTCTAAAACACCAAGTTCATTGTTGACTTCAATTCTAATTGCTTGAAAAGGAAGTGTGGCCGGATGGAGTTTCCCTTTGTGCATATTTCTTTCAAGCAGAGCAGAGAGCTCCTTGGCGCTTTCAAATGGTCGATTTTGCACAATCAAGGAAGCAACTTTTTTATATTCAGCAACTTCGCCATATTCTTTTAAAATGTATTCTAATTGAGTTTTGCTATAATTATTTACAACTTCAAAAGCAGAGAGTTTGCTATTGGAATCCATTCTCATATCAAGAACTTCACTTTGAAATCCAAATCCTCGTTCTGTCTTGTCTAATTGAAGCGAAGATACACCGATATCAGCAAATATACCACTTATTTTTTTATCTTCAAAAATAGTAGTTATATTTTTAAAATTTGATTTATTAAAAATAATTCTATTACTATAAATTGCTAGTCTTTTTTTTGAAAAAGTTAATGCTTCATCATCTTGGTCATTACAAATCATTTTTATATTTTTATTGCTCTCTAAAATTCCAAGAGTATGTCCACCATAACCAAGAGTACAATCAATTATGTAACCATTTTTAATACTTTTGAATGTATCTATGACTTCTTCAAATAATACTGGTATATGAGGTATTTTTTCCAAATAAGTCCCCTTTTGCTTAAATTTGTACATGTTATCTATATAGATCCCATATATGAGATAATTTTTTTGATGGCAATTATATCATATTAATGTCTAAAAACAATGATAAAATCGTTATATTCAGGAAACATAAAGCTTTAATAGTATAAAGTTTTACCACAAAAAAATTACAAGGATTATAATATGAACAAAGCTGAATTTATAGATGCTGTTGCTGAAAAAACTGGTTTATCTAAAAAAGATTCTAAACTTGCACTTGAAGCGACTTTAGAAACTATCACTGGAGCACTTGCAAAAGGTGATTCTGTATCTTTTATTGGATTCGGAACATTTTCTGTTTCTAAAAGAGCAGCTAGAACTGCTAGAGTTCCTGGAACTGGTGCCGAAGTTCAAGTTCCTGAAACTACAGTTGCTAAATTTAAAGTTGGAAAAGCTTTAAAAGATTCTGTTAAATAATCTTTTGGATATCAAAAGTTTGTCTTCTTTTGGACAAACTTTTTTTATTTGTAATGATTGTGTAATCAATTTTCAAATTCAATGAATTTGTATAATGTTTCAAAAATTAAGTTTCATATTATATATTTAACTTACTATTTAATGCCAGTGTGATGGAATGGTAGACTTGGGAGATTCAAAATCTTTTGCCGCAAGGCGTGCCGGTTCGAGTCCGGCCACTGGTACCATTTATATAGTACTTTGCTTAACTAGGTGTTCTGTTAGGTGTTCACTTTAATACTTTGTAACCATTCAGCACCTCATAATTTCCCTCTTCTTTCAAGCTGAATTTTCTTCATAAAATACCACAAAAAAACACTAAAATATTTTCAATATTTATATTTTAACATCCCTCATTTAAAGTGTTTATTAGCACTTTTTAGCTACAAT
>CAMCYD010000103.1 GCA_945883785.1 Helicobacter pylori PMSS1 | reverse complement strand
TTTTCAATATCGCCAGTATATCGATAGTTGTATCCAGCTGGAAGAAGTTGTTTGATTTCACTATCAACTTTTAAAACAATATTGTCCAAACTCTCTCCAAATAATCCAGCAGTTACCAAAACTTTTCTCTCCCTATCAAATCTATTGATAGAGGCTACACTTGTAGTTGGTTCAAAATTTACAAGCCCATCGAGTGATACAAATTCGTTATTAGAAGCTCTTACTTGGAGTTTTTTCATATCTTCAATAGAGCTTCTAAATCTATCATCAAAACGGAGTGTGATATCAAATTGTCTCCCATTTTCTTCATAGTATGAGATTGGTCTATCACTACTATAAGCACTTCCTAGGATACCAGCTATATCGTTTGCACTTACCCCTGCATTTGCGCTATTTTGTCTATCGATATCGATTGTGATTTGTGGTTTTCCACTTTCATAATCTCTATCAATATTTGCCAATCCATTAATATTAGCAAGTAGTTTTTCTACTTTTTGGCTTGTCTCATCTAAGACTTTTAAATCATCTCCAGTGAGAACTATTTGGACTGGTGCATTGGAACTTCCCGTGTCAAATGGTGCTATATCTTCTACTGTGATAATCATATTTTTGATAGTTTTAAAAATATCGGTGTATTTTTTGACCATAAATTCTTGACTTTCTCCTAACCTCTCCTCTTTTGGTTTGAGTTTGGCATAGATTTTTGCTTTGTGAATCTCTTTAGCAGAATTGTACCCTATAGAAACCACCGTATATTCGATAGCTTTATCTTTTTGAAGTTTTTCTAATAGAGGATTTAGTTGTTTTTTCATATTTTCTAAACTTGTCCCAACAGGTGCTTTTATAAATACTTGAAACTCACTATTATCCTCCATTGGCATAAAATCCATCCCAACGGTGAGTTTTGTAGAAGCTATCAAAAGTCCAACAGTTGCTATGATTGTAAGCGTTTTAAATCTAAGTAAAAATCTTAAAAGTGCAACATAAACTCTATCCATAGCAACGAAAAATGGTTCTGTTTTATGGAAAAACCAACTTTGTTTTCCACTTAACACTCTAGCTCCTATTGTTGGTATAAACATAACAGCAACCAAATAAGATATTACGATTCCAGCAGCAACAGTCATAGCAAAAGAGTTAAAAAACATCCCAACAATTCCATCCATAAAAGCAACAGGGATAAATACAGCCAAAAGGACAGAAGATATCGCTAAAATCGAAAATGCAACCTCTTTAATCCCTTCAAATGAAGCTTCAAATGGGCTCATCCCCTCTTCAAGTTTTTTGGTGATATTTTCAATAACAACAATCGCATCATCGATAAATATCCCAATCGCTAAAGTGAGTCCGATGAGGGTTAAACGATTGAGGTCATATCCAAGCCAATCAATAATAGCAAAAGTTCCGATGATAGAAGTAGGAATTGCAAGAGCTGAAACCAAAGTAGCGGTAAAGTTTCTCAAGAAAAAGAAGACGATAATAACTGCCAAAATCGAACCATAAATAAGGTCAAAAGTGACATTGTTGATATTAACCATAATCTTATCACTTTGGTCTTGTAAAAGTTTGAGTTCATAATCTTTTCCAGCGATAGTCTCAAGTCGGGGAAGAACCTCTTTGACACCTTTAATGATATTTAAAACATTTTCGCCACTTATTTTCTTCACCTCTATCATTACCCCTTGATTGCCATTGAAACTTGAAAAACTGCTACTATCACTGAGGCTATCTTCAACTTTTGCTATATCAGAAAGTTTTACCCCCTCTTTGATAAAAATATTTTTGAGTGACTTAATATCAATCGCATCGGCCTTTACTTTTACTATTATCTCTTTGTCTTTATTTATAAGTTTTCCAGCACCTAAACTTATATTTTGACTGGCGATGATTCTTTGAAGTTCAAGTGGAGTGATACCATATTTACTTAAGTTAAATGGGTCAAGAAAAATTCGTATCTCTCTCTCTTGAAATCCGATAATATTGACCTCTCCAACCCCTTGGATTCTTTGCAGTTTTGGTTTGAGTTTTTCATCAGCAAGTCGCATCAAAGCGATTGGGTCATTTTGTTTGGATGCGACAAAAAGGTTGATAACAGTTCCACTTGCTCCTAGTTTTTTGACTGTTGGTTTTTCCACAACATCCGGTAAGTTTAGAGTTCCAATTTTATCTCGTACATCGTTTGTTGCGACATCAAGATTTTTAAAAAGTTTAAATTGGATAGTGACGACACTCATCCCCTCATAACTTGTTGAATAGAGTTTATCAATCCCATCTATACCACTCACAACCTCTTCAATTTTATCAGTTACTTTGGTTTCAACGGTACTTGCATCAGCACCATTGTAAGCAGTTTGGATAGTGACAACTGGAAAATCAACATTTGGAAAAAGGTTGATTGGCATCGTTTTATAGGAAATAAGTCCAAAAACAATAAAAGCCAAAACCCCCATAAGTATGGTAATTGGTCTGTTGAGTGCAAATTTATACATTTTCCTTTTCCTTTTCTGTAATATCATCAAAGTTTATTCTTTTCGTTTCTAGCTCTTTTCTATATTTTTCATAATCTCCAAAATCAAAAAAGTTATCATATCGTGAGTGTTTCTCTTTGAGTGACTTTGAATGTTTGATAGGACACCAAAATTGTTCTGTTCGTGCTGCAACTTCCCTAACATAGGCAACTACACCATTAAAATATTCACAATACCAACAGTTAATCTGCTCTACTTTATCAAGATAAAAAAGATTGTATCTATCCATTATTACATACTCTTTTCGTTTTACTTTTGGAATTTTATAGATTGGAAAACAGACAGCTTGAAAGATAGTTACAAAAATATCCGTGAGGATAATAGGGATAATCATCGCCCAAATAAAAGGGATTGTAACGATAACAATGACAGGAAAAGAGGAGAGATATTTGAGGGAACTGATTATTTTTGATTTTCCATCAAGGATAACTCTTTGTTCAAATTTTGCTTTTTCATTTTCAATTTTATAAAAAAACTTCTCCTCTTTTTTCTTAAATTCTTCAATAAGTTGATTTTCTAATTCTTTGATTTGAGAGAGTATCGCCTCTATTTTTTTGTTTTCCATTTTTTGTACCTATCTATTTTGTAGTAATATATCCATCACCAAAAAGTCCTACTAGTAAATCATTTGCTTGAACTTCTGCTTTTATTTTTCTTGTTTTTGCATTTGCTAATGGGTAGATTTTCGTTATTTTCCCACTATACATTTTCTCATCGCCATCAAGTTTGTATCGAAAAATATTCCCTATTTTTACTGTTTTATGGTATTTTTGGTCAAATTCTAAGACAACTTTTCGCTCACTCGTACTTTGGATTTGAAATACTGTTTTGAGAAGTTGTCCACTCACAGCATCGCCTATTTCAGCTTCTTTTGAGATGATAATTCCATCAAATGGAGCTTTGAGATATGTTTTATCCAAAAGTGTCTGTTGATAATCAAGCTGGGCTTTTGTTATTTCGTATTGATTTCTATAGCTATCTAGTTTGGATTCATCTATCACATTTTTTACAGACTCATATCTATCTAAATCTTTTTTAATATATTGTAAATTTGTTTCTACCATTTTAAAGTTTGCTTCAAGGTCATTATTGTTTAAACTTGCCAAAACCATATCTTTGTTTACAACACTTCCTATCTCGACAAAAGTATGGTCAATAATCCCACTACTGCTAAAAGCAAGACTTGCACTCTGTTTCGCTTCCACTTGAAAAGTTGCATACACTTCACTAGCTACAAGATTGATTCCTAATAAAAGTATCCCAATACATAATTTTTTCATATTTTTACCCTCTCTTTTTTACTAACCGTATATTAATCAAAAATCAATTACAATTTTATTAACCGAACGGTTAGTTAGTAAAAATAAGGGTGTCTATGACAAAAGAAAATATTTTAAATGTTGCTACAAATGAGTTTACAATCTATGGCTATGATTCTGTGAGTATGAATCAATTAGCTTCAAAATTGGCAGTCAATAAAGCAACGATATACTATCACTTCAAAGATAAACAAAGTTTGTACCAAGAGGTTATCAAAAATCTTATCATCAGCAATCAAGAAAATATCCAAAAAGTTTTATCTTCATCCTTAGAACCAAAAGAGAAATTTAAAGCTTACATCAGAGAAGTTATTCAAACGATTAAAAATAAACCACAAATAGTAGCATTAAGCTTGCGAGAGATGGCAAATTA
This sequence comes from Helicobacter pylori PMSS1, assembly GCA_945883785.1. Taxonomy (GTDB): domain Bacteria; phylum Campylobacterota; class Campylobacteria; order Campylobacterales; family Arcobacteraceae; genus CAIJNA01. The sequence goes on along the minus strand of CAMCYD010000103.1, from coordinate 4,186 downwards.
TGGTGCAAATGTAGATGAACAAATAGTTCCCTATGTCGAACAAGAGATAGAACATCTAAGACTAGCGATAATGGAACTTCCTTTAAAAGAGAAGTACGAAAGTTTAGATATGTATCTTTTAAAGTCAGTTATTTTGGGGACAATCAGTCATTATTATGCCTTTGAGATGTCAAATTTGAAATTTAAAGGCTTGACACCATTTGGAAAAAATAGCGAAGATGTTTTGAACTTTACAAATGAATTTTTGGTTGATTTTATCCTTGATGCTCTTTGTGAATAAGATTATATGAAGAGAAATTTTACAATCTCAAAGTGACAATAGTAAGCGTCTCCAAATACATACTAAAATAGAGCTATTATTTTGAGTAGATTATGCTATCGTCGGACTGACTTTATGTCCGTCTATTCTCCCGTTAATTCGTTTTCTAAAACATCTTTTATCATAAAATCAAATTTATCAAGTTCGATTAAAAAAGCATCATGTCCATAATCACTTTCAATCATAGTATAATTAACTAAATCGCCTTGACCATTTTCAACCATGATATTATAAATCTCTTCCATCTCTTCAGGCTTAAAGAGCAAATCCCCACTAAAAGAGTATAAGTGAAGTTTTGTTTTTATTTTTGCCAAGCTATCAGCTAAAGTATCACTTCCTCTAGCCGCATTAAAAATATTAAGTGTTTTAATAATATAAAGGTAGCTAAGTGGATCAAAATATTTCGGGAAACTATATCCATTGTATTCAAGATATCTCTCAACTTCAAATCGTCCAAATAGCTCATATAATCCATCTTGCTCAACATATCTTCGCCCAAATTTCATATCCATACTGCTGTTTGAAAGATATGAAATGTGACCAGCCATTCTTCCTATTGCTAGACCTTTAAGTCCATGTTCTTTGATATCTGCAGGGTTATAGTTTCCATCTTTGAAATCTGGGTCATTTCGTATCGCTTCGATGGTGATTTTGTTATAAGCTATCACCCACGGTCTTGTGTAGGCGGTCGCGGCTAGCATAAAAATATGTTTTGCAAAAGTTGGATATTCGACTGCATAACATAATGCTTGCATTCCGCCCATGCTTCCACCAATAACTGCATGGAGTTTTTCAATCCCTAAAAATTTCAGGACTCTCACTTGTGCTTTTACAATATCACTAATTGTTAAAACAGGAAATTTTAACCTATATGGCTCTTTTGTGGCTGGATTGATGCTCATGGGGGAAGTTGAACCAAAACAAGAACCAATATTGTTCATACAAATTACAAAAAACTTATTTGTATCAACCGCTTTCCCATCTCCAATAAAACCATCCCACCAACCAACTTTTCGCATCCCAGCATAAGTTCCAGCCACATGATGACTTCCACTCAGGGCATGAGTCACCAAAATCACATTTGATTTGTCGCTATTTAAAGTTCCATATGTTTCGTATATCACTTCATACGGTTTAAGCACTCGTCCACTTTCAAGATACAATGGCTCATCAAAAAATACTTTTTTTGTTTCTAAAATCATACAGCTAAAAATTATCCTATCGCTTTTACAAGATCACTAATCAAATCATCACCATCTTCAATTCCGACACTAAGTCGTACCAAACTATCACTAATTCCTGCTTTTAAAAGCTCCTCTTTTGACATTTGAGAATGTGTTGTTGAAGCTGGATGCACTATCAAAGATTTACTATCTCCAATATTAACAACTACTTTAAAAATATCTGTACTGTCTGCAATTTTGAGTGCTGTTGTGTAATCTTCCACTTCAAAACTTAAAAGCCCACTTGCTCCACCAGTTAGATATTTTGAAGCTCTTTCATAATTTTTATCACTTTTTAAAAGTGGATAGTTTACTTTTTTTACTTTTGGATGAGATTCTAAAAATTCAGCAATTTTCATCGCATTTTTACTATGTTCTTTAATTCTAAGAGCAAGAGTTTCAAGCCCTTGAATCAAAAGCCAACTATTAAATGGACTAGGAGTTGCCCCTAAATCTCTTAATACACACAGTAATAATCTCATGGTAAAAGAGGGAAATGGTAAATCAGCATAAACAAGCCCATGATAACTCTCGTCTGGTTCGTTAAAATGATTATATCTTGGATTATTTTTGATTTTTCCTTCACAACTTTCACCCTCTACGATGATACCACCAAGTGCCAAACCTTGTCCACCTGTATATTTTGAAGTACTATGAACTACCACATCACATCCAAGTCTAATTGGTTTACAAAGATAAGGAGTTGCTACTGTATTATCTACAATTGTGAGGATATTGTGTTTATTTGCAAGAGCTACGATTCCTTCAAAATCAGCAACTGCCAAAGATGGATTTGATAATGATTCAAACAGTATCGCTTTTGTTTTATCATCTATCAATCCTTCCAAAGATGTAGCATCTGTCACATCAAAATTTCTAGCTTCGATACCAAGTCTTTTCATTGTGTGAGAAGTGAGTGTTGAAGTCCCACCATAGACGGCATTTGCTACAAGGATATTGTCTCCGCTTTCACAAAGATTCACGACAACAGAAAATATCGCACTCATCCCACTAGCGGTTGCGATTGCAGATATTCCTCCCTCAATTTCAGCGAATCTTCTTTCAAAAATAGAAGTTGTTGGGTTCATAAGTCTTGTATAAATATTTCCTAATTCTTTCAAACTAAAAAGATTTGAAGCATGAAGGCTATCTCGAAACTCATAAGCAGTACTCATATAAATAGGAACTGCCATCGTCCCTTGTGTGTCTTTTTCGTATCCAAAGTGGATTGCATTTGTTTGGTCGTTCATCTGTAGCCTCCGTAAAATAGGGTTGATTATATCTCAAAAGTTTTTAATACAATATGAAAAATAATGTATTATCTCTTTTTGATTGGATTGTTATTTATTTTTATAATAAAGCTTGTGGCACTATTGGTTGCATTTTTGGCTGTAATTTCTCACTCAGAACTGCGACAACTTTGTTGACAAGCACCATTTGCTTCTTTTTAATTTTTGGCAACTCTTCAATATCAAAGAATCGTACATTCTCATTTTCAGTGCAAATATACTTTTTTTTCAAGCTATCTTCTTCAAAAAAAGTATCTAAATTCTTAACTGTTTTTCCATCTAGCATAAAGATACCAACATCTTTTAGTTTATTTTTTTGGTAGAAGAAGTGTTCGAGATATTTTCTTTCTATTTTGATACTTGACTCTTCCATAAATTCTCGAACCGCTGCTTTCCTTGGTGTTTCGTTGCCTCGCTTTGTCCCTTTTAAAAATCCCCATTTATTGAGATTATCCACCGATTGACATAATAATATTTTATAACTATCGTTATATTTTACATACAAACATACACCATAAGCTTTCTCTCTTGCCATCTTTTTTACCACCCTAGCATTAAAAATAATGAAGATATCAGATAATTAAACATAAATACACAAACAGCAGCATATACAACTGCCTTTGTAGTAGCCATCCCAACACCTTTTGCTCCACCTGTTGTTATATACCCAACATATGCTCCAATAGCACTAATCAAATATCCAAAAATAAATGCTTTGATTATACCGCTATAAATATCAGTTAATATTAAATGTTGCAAAATAACATTTTGATATGTAATAGGATTAATACCAAGTACATAATTTGAAATCAGAAAGGCACTAAAATTTCCAACAAAGTCAAAAATAATTACTAAAATTGGTAAAGAAAATATACTTGCGATAATTTTCGGAATTATTAAAAGCTCTCTTGAATCAACCGCAAGTGTCTCAATAGCATCAATTTGTTCAGTTACTCTCATTGTCCCAATTTCGGCAGCCATTGAAGAAACAGCTCGGCTTATAACCATCAAACTTCCGAAAACTGGACCTAATTCTTTTGCAATTGATAAGAAAATTGTATATCCCATAAAAGATTCAATACCAAACTGATGAAATCCAGAATAAAGCTGAATAGCAGATACCATACCTGTAAAGAAAGAGGTTAAAACAATCACTCCAATCGTACCAAAGCCTATAATATAGACTTCCTTCACAACAACTTTCCACCGTACTTTTCTAAAAAATAGCGGTAATATTTCAATTTGAAATATTACAAATTTACCAAACTCACTCATCGAAGAGACAAAAGAAAAAAAGAAAACACCAATATTGTATATCATTAAGTTATCCTTTTTTGGTACATAATAAAACTATA
>CAMCYD010000102.1 GCA_945883785.1 Helicobacter pylori PMSS1 | reverse complement strand
AAATTCAAAGATTTTGAGTATGAATAGTAGCAATTATTAGATTTTCACTTTAAAAATCACTATTTACTCCCTGTAAATGGTTATTTTTAAAGTGAAAAGATGATGATTGAAACTGTTTATAGTCATTTGTTTGAATTTGCAAGTGGCTCAATGAATAAATTTTGATGTCATCCATACTAAATTTTACATTTCTTTTGTTATAATAATCAACTAAATGAAACAAGGAATACAATTTGCTACGATTTGCACCAAGTCCAACAGGTGATATGCACATAGGAAACTTACGAGTTGCCCTATTCAATCACATCATCTCAAAACAAAAAAAAGAAGATTTACTCATACGAATAGAAGATACAGATAAAGAAAGAAATATCGAGGGGAAAGATAAAGAGATACTTGAAATCCTTAATCTTTTTGCTATCGATTACAAACAAGTTACACTTCAAAGCAGTTATCTTAAATACCATCAACAAATTGCTATGCAACTCCTTATTGATAAAAAAGCCTTTAATTGTTTTTGTAGTGATGAAGCACTTGAAAGAGATAGAGAACAATTAAAAGCGGAGGGGAAACCTTATAGATATAGTAGTTTTTGTGAAAATTTAAGTGACGAGCTCACTTTTGGACTTGACGCTCCTTTTACAGTACGACTCAAAAAACCGACACATGATATCTCTTTTAAAGATGTTGTGAAAGGTGAATTTACCTACAAACCTTTTGATGTTGATAGCTTCGTGATTTTACGAACTGATAAAACTCCTACATACAATTTCGCTTGTGCTGTGGATGATATGCTTATGGATATCAGCACTGTTATAAGGGGTGAAGACCATCTTTCAAATACACCAAAACAAATCCATATTAGGGAACAAATTGGCTATGAAAAAGAGATAGAATATATTCATTTGCCTGTTATTTTAAATAAAGATACAGGGAAAAAGATGTCCAAAAGAGATGATGCTTCTAGTGTAAAATGGCTTGTATCTGAGGGTTATCTTCCATCTGCGATAGCTAATTATTTAGTTCTTTTGGGTTACAATCCTCCGTGTGAAATATTTACTCTAGAAGAGGCTATAGAGTGGTTTGATATCAGTAAAATATCAAAAAGCTCTGCAAGATTTGATATGGAGAAACTCAAATTTATCAATCGTGAGCATATCAAGATGCTTGATGATATGAGGCTTTCTAAAATTTTAGGATTTGCTGATATTGAAATAGGAAAATTAGCTAAAGTTTTCATGGAAGAATCCAATACAATAAATGATTTAAAAACAAAAATTAGCCTTATTTTTGGTGAAAAAAATGATTGTGATGGTTTTTTAAATGAATTAAATTTAATCAAAAATTGCTTGACTGATGCACCTTTTATGGATGATTTTGAGGAGTTGAAAAAATATGTTGGAGAAAAAACATCACTAAAAGGTAAAAACTTTTTTATGCCACTTAGATTTGTACTAACAGGGGCTTTGCATGGTCCAAATCTAAGTGAAATATACCCATTTATTAAAAATTACTTAGGAGAAATAATACAATGATAGATTCTTTACTACTAGCTTCTGGCTCAGTTATTCTTACGATAATTTCACTTTACAAATGGGTTATTATCATCTCTGCTTTGCTTTCTTGGGTGCAACCAGACCCTTACAATCCAATCGTTCAGATGCTTTATAGATTGACTGAACCCGTGTATGCATTGGTACGAAAACTTATCCCTACTGTTGTTGGTGGTATGGATTTATCGCCTCTTATCATTATTTTTGCTCTACAATTTTTAGAGATTTTTTTGGGTTCGCTATTTAAGGTTTCCTAATGAAAAAGCAATTATTTTTACTTTTACTCGGTAGTATCTTTTTATTTGGAAGCGATAGTAACACTACAAAAGAAAGTGAACCTTCAAGTTTTATAGGGGATTTGCTCAATGAAGTTACTTCAACTCTTGATGCAAATATCACAGATAAAGTAAAACTCGAAAATCTTAAAAGTTATATTTCATCGCTTGAATTTGATGATAAAGTAGATAATGGTAAATATAAATTCAATATTATGGGTTACAATGAAACTTATATATTCCTTGGTGGACATAGTTCAACGAAACTTTATGAAAAACAATGGACTGATGCCGATACAAGCACAAATAAATATGAAAGAGATACAAATGAAGCTCAATTTCAAATAAGTTTCAAATTACCTCTATATAAAAACTTTTTAAATAGTAAAGGTGACCTTTTTACTGCTTATACACAAAACTCTTATTGGCAAGTTTACAACACGAAGTATTCCTCACCATTTAGAGAAACAAATCACCAGCCAGAATTATTTGTAGAGTGGCAAAATGATAAAAAATTTGGAGATTCTAAACTCATCAAAAGTAAATTTTCACTTATTCACCAATCAAATGGTCAAGATGTAGGACAATCAAGAAGCTGGAACAGAACAGAACTCTCATTTCTTTTTCAACATGGAAATGTTTACTATGGAGTCAACGCTTGGGATAGATGGAATGAAGACCCTAAAGTTGACCTCAATGCAACAACAGGTGATGACAATCCAGATTTAGAAAGATTTGTAGGAAAACAAAAATATTTTGTGAAATACAAAGGTGAAAAAGTTAGTCTAACTTTAGCGCATCAAAATGATATTTTTAATTATGATGTAAATCACGGAAATTCAAAAGTTGATTTTTCATTTCCCTCACCAAATAAAAATTTTGATTTTTTCGTAAGATACTTTAGTGGTTATGGAGAGAGTTTAGTTGATTATAATATCAAAATAAATAGAATAAATTTCGGTATCCTACTCTCTGATTGGATATGAAAAATTTGAAAGGAAATAAATATGGAAGATAGTACATTTAATACAAAGAAGATAAAACTACTTCGACTTGTAATTGTACTTAGTTTTGTCTATTCGTTTGGACTTGCTATGGTTGATTATTTTCATATCACCCCAAAAATCGAATATCGAGTTGAAGTAATGTCATTTTATACTATTGGAAATGCCATCTTATTTTATTGGATAAATAAATCTTTCAAACATTTCAATATTTTTATCCTTTATTCAGTGCTAGCTCTGGCTTTACTTGTTTTTAGTATCACAATGGTGATATATCCATTTAGCGAAATACGAGTAATGTGGTATTTTTTTACAATTATGATTGCATACTATGTTGGTGGACGAAAAGTTGGACATGTGACTGCTGTCGCTTCACTATTTATAATCTATTACCTTTATTTTGTTTATAATTTAGATTTTAGCGAAACAGCAAATTCAAGTATCGTTATTGGAATTTTATTTGTTTCTCAACTTTCAAATTATTTTGTGACTATATTGGATGAAAATGAAAAAGAACTTTACAACTACCAACATCATCTTCAAGATATGATAAACAAAGCTATCAAGGAGATAGAAGAGCTTAACAAAGAGATAACAGATACTCAAAAAGAGGTCGTTTTTACAATGGGTGCAATTGGTGAAAGCAGAAGTAAAGAAACTGGAAATCATGTCAAAAGAGTGGCTGAATACTCAAAAATATTAGCTCTCGCTTATGGGATACAAGAGGAAGAAGCTGAACTTCTAAAAATGGCAAGTCCAATGCATGATATAGGAAAAGTTGGTATTCCAGATAGTATTTTGAAAAAACCAGCCAAATTAACAGCTGAAGAATTTGATGTGATGAAAGGTCATGCTGAAATTGGATATGAAATGCTCAAACATTCAAAAAGAGATATACTTAAAACTGCAGCTATTGTATCCTATCAACATCATGAAAGATGGGATGGGAAAGGATATCCAAATGGACTCTCAAATGAAAATATCCATATTTATGGCAGGATAACTGCAGTTGCCGATGTCTTTGATGCACTTGGTAGTGAAAGAATTTATAAGCATTCTTGGAGTGATGAAGAGATATTTAAACTTTTTAAAGAAGAAAAAGGAAAACAATTTGACCCAAAACTTATTGATTTATTTTTTGAGAATTTTCATAAATTTGATAAAGTTAGGAAGCAGTTAATTGATGCATAAAATTATTTTTATTGTATGTTTTTTCATACTGACTTTGAACGCTGATGATGTTATTACAAAAGAATGGCTCAACGAAAAACCAAAAAGTCATATAAAAGACTTTTATTTGTGGAGATATATAGAACAAAACAACAACAATGACAATGATATCATTTGGGCATTAAGTGAAGCCAACAATGCAAATCATAAAATCTTTTTCAAATACACGAAACCATCAAAAAAAGACCCATCAAATATCGTAGTAAACTGTTTAAATCTTACGACGAGTGAACTCGTGAAAACAGATGGTGAGTGTATAAATATAGGGCTAAGCATTTTAGAAGCCACAAATCTAAAAGGGGAACAACTCTCGACTGTCATAGAAAAAATTAAAGCTGATTATCAAAAAAAAAATGAAAAACTCAATATCATAAATGCAAAAGACCCTTTTGAATCCCTTATAAATAGTTCTTCAAATGAGATATTTTTTGGAACATTCAATGAAGTTGGGGAGAGTTTTAGAATCCAATATTTCAATGTACATCTTCCACAAAAACTTATCAATAAGCTACAAGAAGATAAACCTAAGTTTAAAAAAATGATAAAAACGATAATAACAACTCCGCAGATAACAACAATTCAGCAATCATTTTTTGATGTTGATGCTAAAAAATTGGATTTTCAAGATGTTTTTTATCTGGCTATGAATGCGATTAAACATGATAGAAAAGAAGTGGCACTTAAATATCTTGAAGTTGCAAAAACAAAAGCATTTTTAAAGTTTGATCAGGACAATGTGCTCTTTTGGCAATATAAACTCACTACAGATAAATCGTATTTGACAAATTTGGCAAATAGTTGGGATATCAATATTTATTCTGCTTTAGCAAAAGAAGAACTTGGACTTCCTGTTGAAAATGCTGTGTTTCACTTCAATACAACAAATATAAAAATTTCAGATAAAAATATCACTAAAAAAGATCCACTAGACACAAAGGCAACTACCAATATAAATACATCTGATACAAATAGCACAATCAAAATAGACAATAATACTTCGAAGTTTAATACACAAGACCCATTTTTATGGAAATCTGTATTAAGTGATATCAAAACAGATTTTAATGAAACAAAATTTGAAAAATACAAGAGTATATTTAATACAAAAGAGACTCTTGGGCATCTTACGGTGCTTGAAGAAAAATACAACAACTATCGTATTGGATATTTTCCAAATCCATTTGAAGATTATTTAAAAGATTATTCTATCCATAGACAAGCGCTTATTAATGCATTGGCACGACAAGAAAGTCGTTTTATTCAAGCTTCTTTATCTTCATCCTATGCGATGGGAGTGATGCAAATTATGCCATTTTTAAGTGAAGCAATAGCCAAACAATTAAATGAACCTTATGATATTACGAAACAACTTGAAGCTGAAACAAATATAAGATATGCAAATCATCATCTTAATTATCTTGAGGCAAAACTTGCAAATGTTCTTTTTATAGCCTATGCTTACAATGGTGGAATTGGATTTACAAATAGAATGTTGCAAAGTGGATTGTTTAAACAAGGTCAATTTGAACCTTATTTAAGTATGGAATTGATAGATTATGACGAATCAAAGAACTACGGGAAAAAAGTGCTTCTAAACTATTTGATGTATTATAATCATCTCAGTCAAGAAAAAGTGAAGCTTTCTACTCTCCTTGGAAAGATAAAGTCACCTTACCTTGATTCGGATTTGAATATTCTAGCGAGAGAGAATTAACATTTTCTCGTTTATTAAATGAAACTATATAATATTTTGCGTAAGGATTTTTAAGCGGAATATGCTCCCACAAATAATTTGTAGTTTGTAATTCTTCTGTTTTATTACTCTCTTGACTATTTAAAGTTAAAGCATATAGTTTGTTATTGAGAAATTTATCGTTTTCTTCTTTGTTGTCTTCTGTAATATAAATACCAACTAGAAAATTATGAAAACTATCATCATACTTACTGCTGTCTGTTGAATTCAGATATGTTGCATTTAGAATCGCTTTTGTTTCAAATGAATTGACGATATCCCCTACTTTACTATGTTCCATACCTTTTTCATACAATAAATCACTACTGAAAACACTCGAAGCTGATTTGTTAGAACAACCAACACTAAACAACAAAAATACTGCAAAAATTGATTTTTTGACCATCTTAATTCACCAATAGACCTCATTAAATTTACTGTCATTATAGTATAAGTTAGATAAAATAGCGAAAATTTAACACCAAAGGAACTCTATGGAAAATATTTTAAAAGCTATACAAGAAGCGACTATTGAGATAAAACACTTAATAGAAACAGGCGATACAGGGAAAAGTGAAAACCAAAATAGCACAGGAGATACACAACTTAAACTTGATATCGCAAGCGATATTATCATAGAAAATCATTTCAAAAAACTATCAAATGTAAAAGCAATAGTAAGTGAAGAGCAAGAAAATATTGTAAATATTAATGAAAATGGAGAATTTTTAATAGCGTATGACCCACTTGATGGAAGTAGTTTGGTTGATGTAAATCTTTCTGTTGGTTCGATTTATGGAATTTATAAAAATGAATTTAGCGGAAAAAATATCATGGCTTCCGTGTATGTTGTGTTTGGTCCAAGAGTTGAGCTTGTATACTGTGATGGAGAAACTGTTAGAATGTATAGACTTCAAAATGGTGTTTTTAACTATATTCAAGATATAAAACTAAAAGAAAAAGGGAATTTAAAAGCTCCTGGATCCACTCAACAATGTTGGCATACTCACCATAAAGTGATGGTTGATAGTTTTTTTGAGGATGGATACAGACTAAGATATAGCGGTGGAATGGTTCCAGATCTTCATCAAATTCTTTTAAAAGGTGGTGGGCTATTCTCTTATCCATCAACATCAGACCTTCCAAAAGGAAAACTTCGACAACTTTTTGAAGTATTTCCATTTGCTCTCACTTACAAATGTGCTGGTGGTGGTGCAATAGATGGGCATCAAGATTTACTTGAAGTTAAAACAACCCATATTCATGACACAACACCATGCTTTTTTGGAAGCAATAGTGAAATAAAAAAAGTTTTAGAAGTTTACGAACCACATGCATAATGATGATAAAACTCTTGATAAGTGGGGAGAAGCTCTTGAAGTGCAAATAAAAATTTTAGAGGAGTGTCAAAATAAAAAATCACTCGAAAGCTGTATGCAGTGTGGGTTCATCCTAGATTGTGCAACAAGAAAAGAATACATCAAATCTGTATATGCAAGTATGAATAAAGGAACTGGCGGTGGATTTGAATTCTAAGATTTGCGAAACTAAAATAATATGTGTTTAGTTATTAGTTGCGTATTTTCCTATCTTGCTTATAGTTTTTATCTTGATGGAGATTTTATAAATAGTGCTATAAATGGAACTATTGCACTCTTTTTTATTGGGCTTCTCATTAGAAATATTATTAAAACGAAAAAAGAAAAAACTCTTTTATGAATTTCTAAGCTCAAGATATTCAGTTGGAATCAAATAATCTTTAGACTTCACAAGCTCATCATAAAATTTATATTCAAACCCAAGACTATACAATTTATCAAGTGCTTCATATTGTAAATCTGAAAGTTCAATCGAATCATTATTTGCATACAGTCCAAGGTAAGTTTGTAAAGTATCGTGATCAACCCTCACTAAATCTCGCTCAATGAGCATTTTAGATAAAAGTAACTTATTATCATTTGCAACTTTTACAGCTTTAATCAAAGTATTTTCATAGTCAATTGCTTTATTTAAAGGGATACTTCTTCGCAAACACATCCCTCCAAGAGGAAGTGGCAATCTATCACCAGCTAACTCTTGCCAAATATCCCAAAGTTCAGCTTCAACTTCGAGCTCTTGATTATATGTCAAAATAGACTCATGTATCAAAACTCCAGCATCTACAATACCATCTAAGACAGCTTGTTCAATATCTAAAAAATTTATATAAGTAATTCTTGCTTTTGGGTATTTGATTTTAAAGAGAAGTGCATTCGTAGTGTATTGACCACTCAAAGCCACTTTAAAATTTGGTTTGAGCTTTTTATCTTTGAGTTTCACTAGTTTTGGTCCATAACCATCTCCAAAACTCACAGCAGTTTTCAGGAGTGCAAAATCTTTTTTTACAAAAGGATACAAAGCAAAACTGATAGCACAAATATCGTAAGTTCCTTTGAGTGTTGCAAGATTAAGTGTTTCTATATCAAGTGCAATATTGTCAAAAGTTGTGTTTGGAAGGTTCACCCAACCAAATTTAATAGCATAATACATAAAAATATCATCTGCATCTGGTGAATGAGCTACAAGTATTTTATTCAAGTTTAAATCCTTTACAAGACCGATATCCAATAGTCTTTTTATAGAGCCACTTGCAAATTCAAAGATTTTGAGTATGAATAGTAGCAATTATTAGATTTTCACTTTAAAAATCACTATTTACTCCCTGTAAATGGTTATTTTTAAAGTGAAAAGATGATGATTGAAACTGTTTATAATCATTTGTTT
>CAMCYD010000101.1 GCA_945883785.1 Helicobacter pylori PMSS1 | reverse complement strand
CCTTTTTTCTCTTTTTGAAAGCCTATCCCATTATCTGATACGACAACAGTTAAAAAGTCTTCATTTTCTTTTATATCAACACTAATTTTTGGTGTTGATATACCAGCAAAAGCATATTTGATTGAATTGCTGATAAATTCATTGATGATAAGTCCAAGGGTTATCGATTGCTGAGCATTCAGATGTACGAGAGGAGAATTGACCTCATTTTCTATCTCTAAAATAGAGCTTGAAAGTAGATTTTCTAAAAGAACACTGATATAGTTTTTTATCTCTAAAGTGTTATGAATACTATTTTGGTAAAGTTTGTCATGTGCCAAAGCTATCGCTGAAATAGTATTGTTGATATCTTCTAATGCACGAGAAGTATCTTCTTTTGAGGAGTGCAAAGAGACAATACTTGAGATAATTTGGAGGTTGTTTTTGACCCTATGATTAAGCTCTTGAAATAATATCTCTTTTTCTTTAGCTTCATTTGCCAATTGTATCCCTGCATTTTTTAAATTCAAATTATATTTTTTAAGAATGCTATTTCTATAGATAAAAAATAGCAATATCAGCACAATAGCCAACCCATACTTCACAATTGTTTCTTGTTTTATCCCAGATTTTACATTCATCCAACGATTAAATATAGCATCGGCTTCGCTTTTTGGAATGGTTGCCATCGCTTTGGTTAAAATAAGAGCCAACGGTTCATTCCCTTTTGTGAGACCAAAACTTTCATAGCCTATATATTCTGTTTGACCAGAATAACGCAAGGTATCAAAGCCGTATTCTTTGATTTTATACACGGCAATATCCGCCTCTCCAACATAAGCATCTACCCTACCATCCACCACCATTTCTAAAGCTTCTTTTGTATTTTTTGCTATAACAAGAACAATTTTTGGATAGTTATTTCGTATAAACTCCTCCATATAATATCCTTTTTCGACCGAGACTCGTTTATTTGAAAGTTGTTTCAAAGTTCCAATAAAACTACCATTTTCATTGTCAATAATAATAGTTGGTGTCTCTCTATATGGTTCACTAAAAGTAAGATATTTTGAACGCTCTGGTGTTTTTGTGATATTGGTTAGCATATCCAATTCACCTCTTTTAGCCATATTGAGGAGTTCATCCCATGATTTATCTTTTACGATTTCAAACCGAATACCAAGTATTTTTTCAAAAGTATGTATGTAATCAACCACTATCCCAACATAATTTCCATTTTCGTCAACTAACTCATAGGGTGCATAGTCTGAATCCATCCCTATCCGTATAATTGGATGACGAGTGAGCCATTTTTTTTCATCGTCAGTAAGTTGTAGTTGTGTTGATTTTTCGGCAAATAGTTTATCTTGGTTGTGGGGTATATTTTCTTCAATAGCTTGTAATTGTCCAAACAAAAAAATTCCACAAAAAAAATACGCGACAATAAATCTCATCTTATCCCATCCACTTTGCATCCCACTCCACTAGAATACTCAAATATAACATTGTTTAATTTCTTTTTCAAACGGTGTATCAAACCTCTTCGTGTAGAATCACTCACATAATCATCGCCCCAAATATGATACTCGATAGAGTAGATAGGGAGGAAAGAACCTTTATTAAGATAACAAATATGAAAAAGGTCAGATTCTTGTTTTGAGAGGATGATTTGTTCATTTCTGCGGAAGAGTGATTTTGTTTCTTGATTGTATTCAAAATCAAAATGAATATTTTTATTTTCAATATGCATTGTTGCAAGTTTGAGTGAGGCATTTAAGTCATTTTCTTTGAAAGGCTTCGTAATGTATGCTATTGGATTTGTCTCTATCGCTTTTTCTATCATCGCATCATCGGCATAAGAAGTGAGATAAATCACTTGAAAGTCAGCTATCTTTTTGAGCTCTTTCACGACCTCTATCCCCGATACATCCTCCTCAAGTCTGATATCACTCAGGATAATATCAGGTTTATTAGCACAAAAAAGTTCGTATGCATCTTTGAAATTTGCAGCTTGACCCACTACTTCAAAACCTCTTTTTTGCAAAATCATACTGAGATTGAGAGAAATAAGAGGTTCGTCCTCTACAATTATTACTTTAATCATACATACCCTTTATAAAATAACTAGCTAAAAAAATTATTATAACAATATATCAAATTGGTGTTTGAAAAGTGTTTGATGAAACTTAAAATTTTATCAAACATATAAATATTTCAAGAAAAGATTTTATCTTTTTTAATTGATATTTAATCGATTTTAAGATAAATTCCGCGACTATAAAAATAATATGTAAACGAAAAGTTTACAGAAGTTTACGGGAAAAGGGGAGCAAAATGGGTTGTAATTTGGATAAATTAACTTCTTTTAAAGACAATTGTGGGTTTGGTTTGGTTGCACATTTAAAAAATAAAGCTACACATCAAAATCTTGAAGATGCTATCACATCTCTTGAAAGAATGATGCACAGAGGTGCAGTTGCAGCGGACGGTAAAAGTGGAGATGGAAGTGGATTGTTGCTTTCTATGCCTGATACTTTTATGCGAAAAGTGGCTTTAGAAAATGGTGTTGATTTGCCAAAACTCTATGGTATTGCTTTTGTGTTTGCTAAAGATGAAGCTCAATTTGCTATTTTTAGACACTATTGCGAAAAAAACGATTTAAAGGTTGTTTTAAATCGAGAAGTTCCGATTGACATAAATGCACTTGGAAAACAAGCTCTTTCGATACTTCCAAAAATGTTTCAAATCTTTGTGGTTCCTAGCAGTATCGTCTCTTCAAAAAGATTTGATGCCATGATGTATTTGGCCAGAAAAGAAGCGGAACATCATTTAAAAGATGAAGAGGATTTTTATATTCCAACTTTTTCAAGTAAAGTGATAGCATACAAAGGGCTTGTGATGCCTACAACTATCAAACAATTTTATTTGGACTTAAATGATGAAGATTTTGCTATCTCTTTTGCTTTATTTCACCAAAGATTTTCTACAAATACACTTCCAAAATGGCGACTAGCACAACCTTTTAGGGGTATCGCTCATAATGGAGAGATTAACTCAATTGAGGCAAATAGATTCAATGTTGAAGTAAAAACTGAAGCAATAAAATCGGAAGTTTTCACAGATGAGGAACTAAGCAGAATTTTCCCAATTTTGCAAAATGTTGGAAGTGATAGTACAAGTTTAGACAATATGTTTGAATTTTTAATCGTAAATGGGATGGATTTCTTTAAAGCAGCACGAGCGATAGTTCCTGCACCTTGGCAAAATTCACCTTATATGGATAGTGAACTAAGAGCTTATTATGAATATAGTGCTATTAGATTTGAAGCATGGGATGGACCAGCTGCTGTTTCACTTACAGATGGACGATATATTGGATGTTTGATAGATAGAAATGGGTTAAGACCATCAAAATACTTCATCACAAAAGATGAAAGATTATTTATCACAAGTGAATATGGAACAGTTTTAATTGATGATAGTGAAATCATAGACAGAGGGAGATTACAAAGTGGTGAGATGATAGCTTTAGATTTGAAACATGGTAAAATCCTTAAGAATAGCGACATTAATAATTATCTCAAATCAACTCAAAACTATGAAAAATGGCTAGCTTCAAATGTAAAATATTTACTTGAATATGTAGATCAAACTTTTGTAGAACTAGAAGATTATAGAATTGACACTATTTCAAATATGCAAAAATATGCAAATATCACTTATGAAACACTAGACCAAATGATAATTCCTATGGCAAATGAGGGGAAGGAACCAACTGGTTCTATGGGTGATGATACTCCATTAGCTTGTTTTTCTACATCAAGTAGAAATTTTACAGATTTTTTTAGACAAAAATTTGCTCAAGTTACAAACCCACCTATTGATCCATATAGAGAAAAAATTGTTATGAGTTTAAATACTGGAATTGGAAATACTTACAATATTTTAGAAGAGAGTGAAAACCATTCTAAAAGAATTAAATTGGTAAGTCCAATAGTTATGAAAGAGAAATTTGATGCCATATTGAGTTTTGGAGATACAAATCATCCAAGATATGATAGCTATTTCAAAAATCAAACTTTTTCTACTTCATTTAAAAGTGGGCTCAAAGAGGCTTTAGTAAATCTATATGCACAAGTAAAAGATGCAGTTGCAAACAATGGAGTGAAAGTTGTAGTTTTAGATGATAGAGCACTTTCAAGTGAATTTAAAATCATCCCGATAGCGATGGCGGTTGGGTATTTGAATAGTCATTTAAAAGAAGATGGTTTCCGAAGTAAAGTATCTATTATAGCGGTAACAAGTGAGATTTATGACCCACATAGTTCAGCTGTTTTATTTGCATTTGGAACATCTTTAATCTATCCATATATGCTTTTTGCTTCGATTGTTTCATACAACGAGAGAAAAGGGTTATCTTCATATGAGTTGCAAAATAGATTAAAAAATAGTGCAAAAGCTATGGGAGCTGGAATTTTAAAAATTATGTCAAAAATGGGAATATCTACAATGGCTAGTTACAGAAATTCATCGTTATTCGATATTATTGGGCTAAGTGATGAGATTTGTGGGGATTGTTTCCCTCATGCATCTAATGATTTGAGTGGACTGACCTATGCTGATATCGAAGCAAAAATAGACACTGCACACCAAAAAGCATTTTTTGATGATAAAACTATGTTCCCTCTTGAAATGGGTGGTTTTTATAAATATATAGATGGCGGGGAGTACCACGATTACGGTCCTGCTGTCACAAAAGCTATGCACGATAAAAATGCGACTGATAACAAAAATACAAGTGATTTTGCAGAATTAAAAAAATTAGTTGAAAATAGGGATAAAAAATTTATTAGAGACTTCTTTGAGTTTAAAAGTGATAAAAAAGCGATTTCTTTGAGTGAAGTTGAATCAAAAGAGAGTATTTTCAAAAGATTTGCAAGTGCTGCTATGAGTTGTGGAAGTATCTCTATTGAAGCACATGAAGCCATCGCAACTGCTATGAATACGATAGGTGCTATGAGTAACTGTGGAGAAGGTGGCGAAGATGCTGCTAGATTTAATACAATCAAAAACTCAAAAATTAAACAAGTTGCAAGTGGACGATTTGGGGTCACTCCAGCGTATCTTGTAAACTGTGAAGAGTTACAAATCAAACTCGCTCAAGGTGCAAAACCAGGGGAAGGTGGACAATTACCTGGGTCTAAAGTAACCCCAATGATTGCAAAACTAAGACATACAACTCCTGGGGTTACTCTTATTTCACCACCACCACACCACGATATTTATAGTATTGAAGATTTGGCTCAACTTATTTTTGACCTCAAACAAATCAATCCAAAAGCGCTCATTGCCGTCAAGCTTGTGTCTTCAATCGGTGTTGGGACTATCGCTGCTGGTGTAGCTAAAGCATATGCGGACAAAATCATCATCAGTGGAAGCGATGGAGGAACGGGAGCTGCTCCACTTACATCTATCAAACATACTGGAAATCCTTGGGAATTAGGACTTAGTGAAGCACACAATGCTTTAAAAGCAAATCACTTGCGAGGAATGGTGCATCTTCAAACAGATGGTGGACTTAAAACTGGATTGGATATAGTGAAAGCTGCGATGCTTGGAGCTGAAAGTTATGCGTTTGGTACTTCGGCACTTACTCTTCTTGGATGTAAAATACTAAGAATTTGTCACACAAATAAATGTAGTGTTGGTGTTGCTACTCAAGATGAGGATTTAAGAGCTAAATTTACAGGCTCTGTTGAAAGACTTATCGCTTATTTTAATTTCTTAGCTGATGATACAAGAGAAATATTGGCAACATTGGGATATGCAACAATTGAAGAGATTGTTGGAAGAAGTGATTTATTGAGTGTTATTGATGATGAGTTTGCACGAAAATTTGATTTTCAAAATATCTTACGAAGACTTGATGGTGTAAATACTTGTCAAGTTCTTAGAAATGAACCTTACGACAAAAATGAACAATCGCATGAATTATTACAACAAATACTCCCAACGATAGAAAATCCATCAACACCTATTGAAATTTCGGCAAATATTTCAAATCTCAATAGAAGTTTTGGAACATTAGCATCAGGTGAAATTGCTAGAAGATATGGAGATGCTGGACTTCCTGAAGGGACTATCACTGTAAATCTGAAAGGTGTAGCAGGTCAATCCTTTGGGGCATTTTTAAGCAAAGGTGTCACTTTGAATTTAGATGGTGTCGCAAATGATTATGTTGGAAAAGGGATGAATGGTGGAAAAATTATTATAAAACCACATCTTCAAGGGAGTGTGTATACGGGAGCTGGAAACACTTGTTTGTATGGAGCAACTGGTGGAAAACTTTTTGTACGAGCGAGTGTAGGCGAGAGGTTTGCTGTGAGAAACTCTGGATGTACTGCTGTTGTTGAAGGGACTGGAGATAGTGCTTGTGAGTATATGACTGGTGGAATTGTAGTCATTTTAGGGAAAACAGGTATCAATTTTGGTGCAGGTATGACAGGTGGACTTGCTTTTATTTATGACAAAAATAGAGAATTTATAGACCATATGAATCAAGAGTTGATAGAAGCACTGAGAATTGATACAGACGATACAGAACTTGAACGAATTTATTTACAAAAAACTTTAAAAGATTATGTCAATGAAACAGATTCAGAACAAGCTAAAATGATATTAGAACATTTTAGATCTGAAATAAGAAATTTTTGGATGGTCAAACCCAAAGATATGAAAGTTTTACCATTAAATCCAGATCAGGGAGATTAGAAAATGCTTAATTTTACGAAAATAGATAGAAATAACCCTTCAAAAAGAGGGGTAATGGATAGAATAAAAGACTTCAAAGAGGTTTATAATGTATTTGACAAACATAAAGCAAGTGAACAAGCTGAAAGATGTATAGGTTGTGGGGATCCGTATTGTCATACAAAATGTCCATTGCACAATATTATCCCAGCATGGTTGAAACAAACAGCTGAAAATGACCTCGAATTGGCTTTTAATATCGCAAATGAAACTTCACCTTTTCCTGAAATTTTGGGAAGAATTTGTCCTCATGATGTCTTGTGCGAAGGGGATTGTAGCTTAAATGATACGCATGGAGCTATCACTATTGGAGCTATCGAAACGCATATTAGTGAGATGGGATTTGAAAATGGCTTGGTCCCTAAATTTTCTAAAAATAAAGTTGGAAAAAAAGTTGCAGTTGTAGGAAGTGGACCAGCTGGAATCAGTGCAGCTACTTTTCTTTTAAGAGCTGGAATAGATGTTGAGATGTACGAAAGAGCAAATCGTGCTGGTGGGCTTTTGACTTACGGTATCCCTGGATTTAAACTTGATAAACATAGAGTTGAGAGAAGAATAAATTGGCTTTGTGAAGCGGGGATGAAACTTATCACAAATTGTGAGATTGGCAAAGATGTGTTATTTGAAGATTTAGAAAATAATTTTGATGCTATTTTTATTGGGATTGGGGCTACAAAAGGGAAATATCCAAATATTTCTGGAGAGAAAAATAGCAATGTGTATCTTGCTATGGAATTTTTAACAGGGATTCAACAAAGAAACTTTGAAGAGACTATCAAAAGATTTGTAGATGTAAAAGGGAAAAAAGTAGTAGTAATTGGTGGTGGAGATACTGCTATGGACTGTGTTCGTACAAGTGTAAGGGAAGGTGCAAAAAGTGTAAAATGTCTCTACAGAAGAGATGAGCCAAATATGCCTGGAAGCAAAAAAGAGGTACAAAATGCAAAAGAAGAAGGAGTTGAATTTGTATTTAATGTTTCCCCTCTTTCTATTGAAGCAGATTGTGTGAATCTTATACAAACGGCTATGAGTGAGCCAGATGCGAGTGGAAGAAGTAGCATAATCGATGTAGCAGGAAGTGAATTTATCGAATCGTCTGATATCGTTATCTTAGCACTTGGATTTGAGCAAGAACTCCCAGTATTTATCAAAAATGCAAATCTTGATTTGGATAAATGGAATGGAATAAAAGTAAACGAAAACTACCAAACGACAAATCCTAAAATATATGCAGGTGGGGATGGTGTACGAGGTGCCGATTTGGCTGTTCGTGCTGCTGCTGATGGAAAAATAGCAGCAGAAAATATCATTAAAAATTTACTGAAAAAATAGATGGAAGAATATTATAGGCTAGAAAAAGAAGGTGCTGATTTTAATATCTCAAATGAATTTGGGATTACACCTCTTATGTCGGCATCTCATACTGGAAATGTTACACTAGTAAGATTTTTATTGAAACATGTACGAAATGTAAATTTAGAAGATAAAGAGGGAAATACAGCACTGTATTATGCGGTTGAAAATAGTCATCTCGAAGTGGTAAAAGTTTTACACGAACATGGAGCAAGGATTAGTGATTTTATTTATATGTATTCCATCACTATGAATAAAAAACAAATTATTCGATATTTTGATATGCAAGATAAAAATAAACAAATTTTTATGCGATGAGCCACTTGCAAATTCAAAGATTTTGAGTATGAATAGTAGCAATTATTAGATTTTCACTTTAAAAATCACTATTTACTCCCTGTAAATGGTTATTTTTAAAGTGAAAAGATGATGATTGAAGCTGTTTATAATCATTTGTTTGAAT
>CAMCYD010000100.1 GCA_945883785.1 Helicobacter pylori PMSS1 | reverse complement strand
TTTTTACCTACAAAAATGAAAAAGATATTGTGATTCATAACACTACAAATGCTCTTGATGGTGGAGTATTTTCACCTATGAAAAAACTGCTGAAAATACACAATGGATTTACTAAAAACTTGAAGCTTAAAATGGTTGATGATTATCTTGTAAGTTATAATAAAAAGTGATTATTCTGGCACTCAAATTTTTCATTAAATCTAATTTGTTTGAATTTGCAAGTGGCTCTTATGATATATTATTGAAAAAAAAGTTCAAAATATTATTAAAATAAGTGGAAAGTGATAGAAAATTATGAAACTTACTTTTTGCTTATGGGGTTTTGAAAAGTTTCATCGGATTTACCTATAGAGATACCCTCTTTTAGTTTTATAATTTTAAATTTCATTGTCATAAAGAAATTATAGAATATGAATGTAAGATTTTTTATAAAAATAGAATAAGAGTTTGAAAAGTGTTTGGTTAAAAAGTTTTGGATTTAAAGGGTAAAACCCCATAAATATGGGGTTTTATAGAGAAGTGGGAATTACATTCCCATTCCACCTAAGCCACCCATTCCACCCATATCTGGAGCATTTGAAATAGAAGCTTTATCTGCTCTTAACTCTGAAACTGTAGCTTCAGTTGTAAGCAACAATGATGCGACTGAAACTGCATTTTGCATCGCAACTCTTTCTACTTTTGTTGGATCAACGATACCTGCTTCAAACATATCAACATATTCACCAGTAGCAGCATTAAATCCTACATTTGGATTTGTTGATTTTGAAACTTCATTTGCAACAACACCAGCATCATATCCAGCATTTAAAGCAATTTGTTTTAATGGAGCTGCAACAGCTCTAATGATAATATCAGCACCAATTTGCTCATCACCTTCAAGTTTTAAACAAACTTTTGCAGCAGCTTTGATAAGGGCAGCTCCACCACCAATCACGATTCCCTCTTCAACAGCAGCTCTTGTAGCACTTAGTGCATCATCAACTCTGTCTTTTTTCTCTTTCATTTCAGTTTCAGTTGGAGCGCCAACTTTGATAACAGCAACTCCACCACTGAGTTTTGCAAGTCTTTCTTGAAGTTTTTCTTTATCGTAATCACTTGTTGTGTTTGCCATTTCAGCTTTGATTTGACCAATTCGTGATGCTACATTTTCTTTTGAACCAGAGCCATTAATAATAGTTGTATTGTCCTTGTCTACAACTATTTTAGCTGCACCTCCAAGTATTTCAATACCACAACTTTCTAGCTTCATACCAAGCTCTTCAGATACAACTGTAGCATTTGTTAACACAGCGATATCCTGAAGCATTGCTTTTCTTCTGTCTCCGAACCCTGGAGCTTTTACGGCTACAACATTTAGACTCCCTCTAATTCTGTTAACAACCAAAGTTGAAAGAGCTTCTCCTTCAATATCTTCAGCAATAATAAGCAAAGCTCTTTGTGTTTGATTTACTGCTTCTAAAATAGGCAATAAATCTTTTAAACTACCAATTTTCTTTTCACTCAATAAAATAAAAGGATTGTCATATTGAACAAGCATTTTTTCAGGATTTGTTACGAAATATGGACTTAAATATCCTCTATCAAACTGCATCCCCTCAACAACATCAAGTTCATCATTAATCCCTTTTGCCTCTTCAACAGTGATAACACCATCTTTCCCAACTCTCTCCATCGCTTCAGCTATCATATCTCCAATAGCAGTATCACTATTTGCTGAAATTGTAGCAACTTGAGCAATTTGCTCTTTTGTATCTACAACTCTTGAAATCTTTTTAAGTTCTATTAAAATTTGTTCACTTGCTTTATCCATACCCCTTTTGAGTTGTACAGGATTTGCCCCAGCAGTTACATTTCTAAGACCCTCTTTGAAAATTGAATGTGCTAAAACTGTAGCAGTTGTAGTCCCGTCTCCAGCTTCATCATTTGTTTTGCTTGCAACTTCTTTTACAAGTTGAGCACCCATATTTTCGATAGCATCTGGAAGTTCAATCTCTCTTGCAACAGTTACACCATCTTTTGTGATATGTGGTGAACCATAAGATTTTTGTAAAAGTACATTTCTTCCTCGTGGTCCCATTGTTACTTGAACAGCATCTGCCAATTTTTTTACACCTTTATAAAGTCTGTTTCTTGCATCATCACTAAAATAAATCTCTTTTGCCATGTTTATATCCTTAATCTTATTTCAAATTTGTAAATTGTAATTATTTTGCAATAACACCTAAAATATCTTTTTCAGTATCAAGTACCAAATAATCTATCTCATCAAGTGTTAAAGCTATTCCAGCATATTTTGCATATACAACAGTATCTCCGATATTTATGTTTTCTATTGTTGCTCCAATTGCAACAACTTCTGCTTGTGTTGGTTTCTCTTTTGAAGCATTATCTGGTAAAAAAATACCACTTTGTGTTTGTTTTTTCTCTTCAGGAATTTTAGCTAATATCCTATTTCCAAATGGTTTAAAATTCATTTTGTTTCCTTTATTGTATAATCTAAGCTAATTGCAAAAATTAGCACTCAATCAATTTGAGTGCCAAAATTATATATAAATATGTATTTGTTGTCAATAGTTTTTGTGTTGAATATTCAATATTAATGATTATATAAAAGAGAACAATAGCCCAAGTGAGTATATTTCAAACTATGAAATAAAATAAATACAAAGTCATAAATGACCTTGTAAATAGGAGGTGAAGTAAGAAAAGTTATTTTACTTTTTCTAAGTATTCGCCAGTTTTTGTATCACATTTTATGATATCACCTTCAAGTATATGAAAGGGGATTTGTACAACGGCACCACTTTCTAAAGTTGCGGGTTTCTTACCACCTTGCGAGTCACCTTTAAAATTTGGTGGTGTTTCAACAATTCTAAGTTCAACAGTATTTGGTGCTTCAACAGTGATAGCTTCACCTTTAAAAAACATCATATCTACATTCATCCCATCAACTATCCATTTGGCAGTATCTCCTACTTGATCGTAAGTTAATGCAATTTGTTCATAAGTTTCGTTATCCATAAATTGTAACATCTCACCATCATCATACAAGAATTGCATTGTTTTTGGTTGAAGATCAGGCACCTCACATTTATCACCAGCATGAAATGTTCTTTCAATAGTTTTTCCATTGATAAAATTTTTTATTTTACATCTTACAAACGCAGCACCTTTTCCTGGTTTTACATGTTGATATTCAGTAATTCTATATGGAATTCCATCAACTTCGATTTTTAAACCTTTTTTTAATTCGCTCATCCCAATTGCCATAATTAGTTTCCCCTTTTTATATATTTACAAAATAAACAGCTTTTGCAGCTGGTAAATTTCGTAGTTTTTCTAAGATAGTTTCATTTATGTTATCATCAACAATAATCACAGCCAATGCACCTTTTTTGTTTCTTCCAAGTCTAAAGTCTGCAATATTGATATTATTATCACCTAAAATTTTTCCAACATCCCCAATAACACCTGGAACATCAGAGTTTTTAAATAAAATCATTTTCCCATCAGGGATAACATCAACGATATAATCATTGATATCCACTATTCTTTGGACATCTTCATCAAAGATAGTTCCACTGATTTTATTGATTCCATTTGCTGTTTCCACTTTGATAGTTACTTTATTTTTATAAACACTATTATTAGGATTCACTACAGTTTCTAAAGTGATTGCTTTTTCTTTAGCAACAAAAGTTGCATTGACATAATTAATTTTTTCTAATCCAATAGATGGTGTTAAAGCACCTACTGTTGCAAAAGTAATCAAACTTTCCAAATAAGAAGCAATTTCACCTTCAGCTTCAACTTTAATAGATACTATCGCCGTTTTATCCATTTGAGCTATTGTAAATGCCATTTTTTGAGTAAGTTCAAGATATGGTTTTACAAAAGATGGAATTTTTGTCTCATCAATTGGGAGATTTAAAGCATGTGGATACCCAATACCTCTTGCAGCTTCAATCGCATTTTCAGCAGCTTGAGTCGCAATTTTATATTGAGACTCAACAGTATTTGCTCCAAGGTGTGCTGTAACAATAATATTATCAAGATCTAAAAGCTTGCTACTTGTAGCTGGTTCTTTGTTAAATACATCGATTCCAGCCATAGCAATTTTTCCAGATTTTAGATTGTTATATAAATCATCTTCATTATATAATCCACCTCTAGCACAATTGATAAGAATCACACCATCTTTCATTTTATCAATCTCTTTTTGAGTAATCATATTGATAGTTTCACTATTTTTTGGTGTATGGATAGTAATAATATCACAAGCCAAGATATCATCAAAATTAGTTGTGTATTCTATCCCTAAATCAAGTGCTTTTTTTGGATTGATATATGGGTCATAAGTGACAACTTCACATTCAAAAGATTTTACCCTTAAAGCTACTCGATGCCCTATGTTACCAAATCCAATAACACCAACTTTTTTGCCATACAACTCTTGTCCATACCAATCTTCTCTTTTCCAAAGTCTTTGATCTTTTAATTGAGCATGTGCATAAGGCATCTTCCTCATACAAGATAAAATATGAGTCATTGTAAGCTCTGTCGCTGCTATTGTATTTGCAGTAGGGACATTCATTGCGATTATCCCTCTTTGGCTGCATCCATTAATATCAACATTATCAACACCAACACCAGCTCTTACCACCGCTTTTAAGTTAACCGCTGCATTTAAAAATGCTTCATCAACATCCGTTGAACTTCTAGTAATTGCAACTTGTGCATTTTTTATAACATCAAGTAAAGCTACTTTATCAATATCTGCTGCAAAGACATAATTTATATCATCAGTATTTTTAAGTATTTCAAGTCCACTTTCATGGATATGATCACATACTACAATTGTAGGTTTGCTACTCATCATTTCTCCAATCTTATTAGATTATTTTCTAAGTTGACCAGCTAAGGCATCACCTAAAGTCATAGAACTATCATCACTCACTGATTTTAAAACTTCTCTATTTTTTTGAGATTCTAATCTTTTCATAGAAAGTCTTACTCTGTTATTTTGTTTATCAATGTTTACAACAACAGCTTCAACTTCATCTCCAATTTTTAATTCTGGATTTTCTTCACTTACAGTTAATAAATCTTCTTTTCTAATAAGTCCATCAAGATTATTTTCCAATTTAACAAATACACCAAAATCTTTAATATCTTTTACTGTTGATTTTATAATATCACCATTTGTATATTTTGAGGCAAATTTATCCGCAGGTGATTCTGCAAGAGCTTTAATACTTAGTGATATGTTCTCTTTTTCTCTATCTACTTTGATAATTTTAACTTCAACTAAATCACCTTTTTTGAAAATGTCTTTACATTTTACATTTGGTTCCCAGCTAGCTTCTTCATTGTGTAACAACCCATCAACTTCACCAATTGAAATAAATGCTCCAAATTCAGTAATAGTAGCAACTGTACCTTGTAATACATCACCAATTTTGTGTTCTTCTAGGAATTTTTTAAATGGTTTTGGTTGTAAAGATTTAAGACTTACTCTTAATTTTCTTTTATCACAATCAAGATCGATTACTTCAACATTAATTTCATCACCAATATTTAAATAATCTTTTGGATTTTTTACATTTTTATTCCATGATATTTCAGAAATATGCAATAAACCTTCTATATCATTTCCAAGATCAACAAATGCTCCATAAGTTTCAAAATTTGAAACAGTCACAGTGATTGTATCACCCATATCAAGTTGTTCTCTTATTTCTTCCCAAGGGTTTGGCATAGCATCTTTAATAGATAAAGAAAGATGACCTTTTTCTTTATCATAAGCTTTCACGATAACTTCAACTTTATCACCTTCTTTATAGTATTGAGAAGGATTTACTGGACCTTTATATGAAATTTCATTGTAATTTACAAGTCCATCTATTCCGCCCATATCTACAAACATTCCATAACTTGTTATTTTTTTAACGATACCCTCTTTTATTTCTGTTGTTCCCATAAGTTTAGCAATTTGCTCATCTTTATTTTTTTGGAAATCTTCAATAAGTTTTTTTCTAGAAATTACTATGCTATTGGATTCTTTTTTTGCTTTTAAAACAATAGCTTTAATTTTTTTACCAATAGCACCGATTGCTTTGATGTAACCTTGAGCCATTGGCATAAAGAATTCTAAACCATCACTACTTTCTACTATAAATCCAGCTCTTGGTTTAATTGAAGTTATAATTCCTTCAACGACTACATTTTCTGGATCCTCACCATATTGTTCAAAGAATTCATTAAATTTTAATCTTTGTAAAACTTTTTTATGTGAGATAGAAGGTCTTTCACCTCTTGAACTTGTAAGCATCACCTTTATAGTGTCACCTACTTTATAGGCTATCTTACCATTTACAGTAACTTCTGAAATATTCAGTCTACCTTCACTCTTTTGCCCAACATCAACCAATAAACTTTCATTGTTCATTTCAACAATAACCCCATCAACAACTGTGTTTGTTTCCGTTTGTTTTTCACTCTCCTCAAATAATTCTGCGAAGTTCTCGTCTTCAGCTAATTCAAATTCTTGAAATCTTTTCATCAACTTGCCTACCCTTGTATATAATTTTGTGGATGATTGTATCTTAGTTTGCCTTAAATTTTGTTATTGTTTTGATGCAAATAATACTATTTTTGAAAAATTCTCTCTCTATATAAAGTTCTTTGTTGCTATAATCTACCCTATGATGAATCGAAGAAATTTTTTAAAAACAACAGCTTTTATTTCTGCCTTGCCAACTTTAAATCTTTTTTCAAGCGATATTCCGCCAAAAGAGTTGGAAAAAGTTCGAATAATTAATTTTACTGGCTATTCTGTTTGCCCATTTTGTAGCATAGGTTGTCACACTACTATCCAAAAACAAGACTTTGAAAATAAAATTACAATTAAAGAAATCACAGGAAATCAAAGTTCTTCACTCAATAACGGGGAACTTTGTCCTAAAATTTCAAATTTATTGTTTGAAAACACTCCCAATAGCCCTAGAATAGAAAATCCGCTTCTAAAAATGAAAGATGGAAAATATGACAAAAATGGTACATTAACTTCTATTTCTTGGGAAATGGCATTTGATATTATGGAGAAAAAAACAAAATCATCAATCATTAAAAATGGTATAGATGGAGTTGGTCTTGTGTCAAGCGAAAGATTGTCTATATATGAATCATATGCGATTTCAAAACTTTTTAAAGCTGGATTTAGGTCAAATAATATTTCAAATATTCATTGTGAAGTTGAAAATAATTCACTCTCACTTATTCAAAATTTTGGCATTGATGGTTCAAATTGTACTTTTGATGATATTTTTGAAGCGGATTTTCTTGTCTCTTATGGAATAAATTTTAATGACGATTTTGCAATTATTAAAACAAAATTAGAAAAACAAAAAAATAAAAAAGGTGATAATTTTACCTTTTTTAATATCATCACAGACAATCAGCAAAAAATAGAACAGGCTGATATGAATTTTTTAATAAAACCAAATAGTGAAATAATTTTGATAAGTTTTTTAATTCATAACATTGTATCTCTGATAACAAAAGATGATTATGACTTTCTACAAAATGAAGTTATTTTCGCATTTATAGATAAAGAGGTTCAGATTAATGATGATAAATTTCTACAATGGGAAGTTTCATACAATACTTATAAAAAACATTTTGATAAATTTACTTTAGATTATGTTATAAATGAGTTAAAAACGGACGAAGAAGATTTGTCACTATTCAAATTTAAACTTTCTATTTTAACATTAGCGTATACGGATAAAACAAAAAAAACCCTCTCGTATTTAGATTCGAAGAATGATTCTCAATTTATGAATATAAATCTTTTACTTCAGTCTCTCCATCTGTTCTCTAATAAATTTGCAAAAGCTGGTTGTGGTGTGATGAATTTGCACAGTTCTACAATTACAAGTACCTCGTCAGTACCAACAGGAAATAGCTCTTCAAGACTTCCTCTTGGAATGTTTATAAAATACAAACAGCATAGAGACAAAGCAGAAGCGATTTGGAACCTTCCAAATAATACTCTAAATAGTGTGGCTTCAAATGACGCTATCTCTGTATTTAAAAAATGGAAAGATGGTGCAACAAATTTTTTATGGATTATGGGCTGTGCTTATGATGAATTAGTGTCTTATCTACCGTATTTAAATGCTACTATAAATAATAATGATAATTTTATAGTGTATTCAAGTGCTTATTTTGATGATTTTCTCCTTTATGCTGATTTAATTTTACCAACTACAACAATTTTTGAAAAGCATATTGGATTTGAAAATTCACAAAGAGAGATAACTTTATCAAAACAACAAATAGAACCTTATGGCGAAAGTATGAGCGAACTTTGGCAAATTTTAGAATTTTCAAAAAAATTTACACTCAGTGATTTTTGGGGAAATGCAAAAATCACTAGTACTTTAGGATTAAAAAATATTTTAAAAGAGGTACAAGCCTTTAATTATAATACAGAAACTACACTTTTTGTTGTTTTGTTTCATAATAATAAAGCAAAAAGATATAAGTTAACAACAGAAGATTTTTTTGACACACACTATTTCAATACTGAAGTCAAAGGTGATAGCCGTCAGCTTTTTGGGTATGATGGGAAACTTTTTGATGGATATAAGTTTT
>CAMCYD010000099.1 GCA_945883785.1 Helicobacter pylori PMSS1 | reverse complement strand
ATCAAAAGTCAAAAGCGAACTTGGCATTGATATTAAAGTTATCGATGGTGAAAAAGAGGCATATTATGGAGCAGTTGGTGCAAGTAATCTTCTAAAAGATAATAATTTCACAACCATTGATATTGGTGGAGGAAGCACAGAATTTGCACTTGTAATAAATAAAAATATTGTAAAAACAATATCTTTGAATATTGGTACAGTAAGGCTAAAAGAGTTATTTTTTGATAAAGATGATTTAGAAGGTGCAAAACAATATATCATCAATCAACTTGTGTCACTTCCTTCAGAATATAAAGAGATTGTAAAAGCTGTTGGACTTGGTGGAACTGCTAGAGCTTTGAGTCGAGTAATGATTCAAAATTTAAAACATCCATTTGATTCACTTCATGGATTTTCTTATAAAACGGAAGATGCCTTATCGTTATTTGAAAATATTTTAGATGCTAAATCAAATTCAAAACTCTCTTCTCTTGGTGTTAGAAGCGACAGATATGATACTATCAAAACTGGTACTTTTATTTTTAAAACCATTTTAGAATTTTTGGAGACAAAGACTGTTGTAACTTCAGGTGTAGGGGTAAGAGAAGGTGTGTATCTTACTGATATACTAAGAACATCAAATCATAAATTTCCATCTAATTTTCAAATAAGTGTCCGAAGTTTACTTGATAGATTTGTGGATGATGTCAAACAAACGGCTTATCTTGGAAATAATATTAGCAAACTTTTTGATGTTTTAGCACCTATACACAAGCTGGATATCAAATACAAATCATATCTTGTCATAGCGGCAAAATTGCAACAAATAGGTATTAGTTTGAACTACTATAAAAATACTGAACATAGTGCAAATTTCATCCTTAATGGGCTTAATTATGGTTTTTCTCATGATGAAAGAATATTGATATCCACAATTATTAAATATTCGACCAAAGAACTTCCAAAAGAAAGTGATATAAAAATATATAAAAATCTGCTTCCAAATATAAGAATAATAGAGTGGCTTAGCTATATTCATAGTCTTAACAATATTTTGAATAGTGAATATTTACGATATCCGTATAACTATAATTTATCTGGAAAAACTTTTTCTATCTCATCTGATAAAGAGCATTATATAATACAATATGGTCTTCTAAAACTTGAAAAACCTGTGAATTTTGATTTGGAACTTTGTTTCAACGGTAAGCAATCTTGAATATCGCCATTCTAAATTTAAAAGAACTTGATGAACTGAACTATACTGTTGATTGTTTAGAATTTATAGATACTGAAATAATAGATGCTCACATAGATATTTTTACTGGTTATGATTTTAGTGATACAATAAAAAATCCTCATATCAGAAATTTATTCAAATTAGATATAAGAGATATAAAGGTTGCAGATTTAAGTGCAAGATATTCCCAAATTCGATCATATTCAAGATTTTATAAGTACGATATAACAATTGATACAGAGTGTTCTTTCAAAACTGCGATAATTGCCTATCTTCTATCTGGGAAAACTGCTGGGTTTAAAAAAAGAGGATTTGTAGGCTATTTTATAGCAAAATTTTATGATGAAGTTGTCTCATATGATACATCAAAAGATAAAAGAGAACTCACTTTTGAGCTATTAAAAAAAGTTTTTGGATTTGAAAATACTTACTTAGTTAAATAATTTTTCCCAAATCCAAACCTAAAATCTCCTCCATAAAAACCAATAAATCCTCTTTAGAACTCCCAGCAAAACTGTTTTGCAAAAATTTATTAATCCCTTTGTTTTGATGCCTGATAATTGGAACTATTTTTATCCCAGTGATTTCTGACATAAAATGAGAATCATCTTCGTCCTCATAGGCATGTTTCAAGATTGACCTTGCAAAATTATTCAGTATATGGTAATAAATATGCAAAAATTCCACTTCGTGAACTTCAAGTGCATACAAATGGGTAACAATCTTTTCATTATCAAAGGAAACAACTTCCTTTACTTTATCAGGTTTTACACGGATTCCAATCTCCTCTTTTATCTCCCTTACAAGTGCATCAAGAAGTGGTTCCCCCTCCTCTAAAGTTCCTCCAGGAAATCCCATTCGTCCATCCCATCTATCAATCATAATAACTGCAGGACAAATAGTATGTTTCATCTCATCCATAAAGTATTTCCAAGGAGCTACCTCTTTTGTATATATCGCCAAAAAAACTGCATTCTTTTTTGTTTGAGACAACTCTCCAAACTCTATTCTTGGAGCCATCTTATAACTCTTTAGCTAAATAATATCCAGTATAACTACCAGTTTCTTCATTCGTGGCAGCAACCTCTTCTGGTGTCCCTAAAGCGATGATTTGTCCCCCTTTTGCTCCACCTTCATATCCCATATCGATAACATAATCAGCATTTCTCACAACATCCAAATTGTGTTCGATTACAATCACACTATTTCCCATATCTACAAGATGGTGTAACACTTGAGTCAGTCTATCCACATCGGCAAAATGGAGTCCAGTTGTAGGTTCATCTAAGATATACAAAGTATTTCCTGTATCTTTTTTACTCAGTTCCTTAGAGAGTTTTATCCTTTGAGCTTCCCCACCACTCAATGTAACTGCATTTTGCCCAAGGGTGATATATCCAAGTCCTACATCCATCAAAGTTTTTAGTTTTTGGTGCAATTTTGGTACTTTCACAAAAAAATCATACGCTTCAGTGACACTCATCTCCAAAACATCAGCGATAGATTTGCCTCTATAGGTTATCTCTAAAGTTTGAGCATTATAACGTTTGCCTTTACAATCTTCACATGTAACCATAATATCAGGCAAGAAGTGCATCTCAATTTTAAGTTCCCCCTCCCCTTGACATTTTTCACATCTTCCCCCTTTGACATTAAAGGAGAATCTTCCCACTTGATACCCTCTCAGTTTCGCCTCTTTCGTTTCAGTAAAAAGTTTTCGTAAATCATCCATAAGTCCTGTATAAGTTGCTGGATTTGACCTTGGAGTTCGTCCAATTGGCGATTGGTCAAGGTAGATAACTTTATCCATTTTTTCCAATCCATCGATACTCACACCATCAACTTTATTTACTTTTCGTGCATGATTTAAAAGCTCTTTTGCTACGGGGAGAAGTGTTTGTAAGATAAGTGAAGATTTCCCACTTCCACTTACACCTGTAACTGCTACTAGGTTTTTGAGTGGAATTTTTGCACTTAACCCTTTGATGTTATTGAGGTTTACATTGTGTATCTCTATCCACTCCTCTTGTGCTCTTCTTTTGTAGTATTTAATCTCTTTTCTACCACTTAAATAATCAGCTGTTAAAGTATTTGATTTAAGAAGCTCTTTCATCGTACCACTAAAAACAACCTCTCCTCCAAATTTTCCAGCATTTGGTCCAATATCAACTATAAAATCAGCTGCTTCCATCGTCTCTTTATCGTGTTCGACAACGATGACCGTATTTCCTTTATCCCTGAGAGCCAAAAGAGTTTTGATAAGTTTTGCTGTATCTCTCTCATGAAGTCCAATACTAGGTTCATCTAAAACATATAAAACCCCTGTTAGTCCACTTCCTATTTGACTAGCAACCCTTATCCTTTGGGCTTCCCCACCACTGATTGTCCTTGCATCTCGTCCCAAAGTGATATACCCCAGTCCTACATCAAAAAGGAAAAATATTCGCTCTCGTATCTCTTTTAAGATAGGAGCAGAAATCATCGCATTTTGGTTGTTAAAATAGGAAAAATTAGCCTCATCATGGAAAAAGATGTGGCTATCTTCAATAGGCATATCCAAAATATCACTTATCTTTTTATCAGCAACCATAACACTCAAACTGGCTGGCTTTAGTCTATATCCGCCACAACTATCACATTTTTTCTCCGTCATAAACTCATCACTATCACCCTCGGATTTTATCATATCGTATGCGATTTTCGTGATCCCATCCCATTTTCTGGTAAGTTTATGTCGTTTCCAGAAAAATGAAAACTCCTCAACACCGCCGTGCAAAACAGCCCCTCTTTGATGCGTTTCAAGCTCACTAAATGGTATTTTCATATTTATTTTTGCCTCTTCACAATAAGCTTGAAGCATTTTAAAATAATACCCTTTGTTAAATCCATAGATAACTTTCACTGCTCCATCTTCGATAGAGAGATCCTCATTTATCACTTTTTTCATATCTAGTGCATATCGTATCCCAAGACCATCACAAGCAGGACAAGCACCTTTTGGAGAGTTAAATGAAAAGCTCAAGGGTTCAAGTGGTTCAAAAGAGATTTTACAATCAAAACAAGCCATATGTTCACTATAGTGAATATGAGCTTCCACCCCAACCTCTTCGTGATTTAACACATCAATCTCGAGCTCTCCAAAACTCTCTTTGAGCCCTTTTTCTACACCCTCAGCGATTCTTTGTCTATTTTCATCTTTGACTACTACTCTATCGATAACCACTTTTATCGTGTGCATTTGAGATTTTCCGAGATCTATCTCTTCATCAAGTCGAATCATCACCCCATCAACCATCGCTCTCACATACCCTTTTGATCGCATAGAATCAAACAAATCAGCAAAAGTCCCTTTTTTACGGTTTACTAATGGTGCTAAAATCACTATTTTACTCTCATCTGGAAGATTTAAAACTTGTTCAATTACATCACTACTAGACATCTTTGAGATTTTTTTCCCACATTTGTGACAGTGTTGCACCCCAACTCTTGCATATAAAAGTCTTAAATAATCATATATCTCTGTGATTGTCCCAACAGTACTTCGTGGATTTTTGCTTGTAGTTTTTTGGTCAATCGCAATTGCAGGTGTAAGCCCCTCAATTCGTTCAACATCTGGTTTTCCAATTTTCCCTAAGAATTGTCTAGCATAGGCACTTAAAGATTCTATATATCGTCTTTGCCCCTCTGCATAGAGTGTGTCAAAAGCCAAAGTTGATTTTCCACTTCCACTAAGCCCAGTAAAAACGATAAGTTTATTTTTTGGTATCTCTAAAGAGACATTTTTAAGATTATTTTCGTTTGCATTGAATATTTTTATAGTATTGTTCATTTGTTGGTATCTCCAAAATTTAAGGGGTGATTATATCCAACTTGAGCCAAAATTTTCTATATTGCTTTTATTGAAGTGTGGTTTGTTTTGTAAGTGTCTCCAACTAATTAACCTCTTTTTAGAGAGCCACTTGCAAATTCAAAGATTTTGAGTATGAATAGTAGCAATTATTAGATTTTCACTTTAAAAATCACTATTTGCTCCTTCACAAATGGTTATTTTTAAAGTAAAAAGATGATGATTGAAACTGTTTATAATCATTTGTTTGAATTTGCAAGTGGCTCTAAAGAATTTGCGATAACTAAGGATTACAAAGAAAATCTTTTACACAAAATTGAGATATTTTTAAATACCTCATATAAATACCCCTCAGGTAAAAAACTCTCTAAAAATAGAGTTACAAAAAACAAATTTGCTTTTCAAAAGCCTAATCTTTTAATCTATTTATCTCATCAATAATCTTTGGAAAGTCATTCCCAAAATTATCCAAAAAAGTATCATCTATCATTTTTATTTCCTCAAACAACTCTTTTGGGAAACTTTTTAGTCTTATGATAAGCTCTTCATTTGAAAATCCAGCTTTTTGATGTGCAGCATCAAGTATCTCACTCCACTTGATTTCATAAAACTTCCAAATAAGATAGATATCAAATATATCTTTAGGATTATCTCTGCCTATTACGGCAGTAATTTTATTACTCAAGATATTTTCAACAGTATCTAAAAGATAGTTTTCTTCACTTACTCTAGGTTCTTTGTATCGAAAAGATATGTCATTTACAAAATCCAGTTGAAGCAAATCATCTATCTTAAATCTTGTAAAATCTTTTGACTCCACTTCAACTACTAGCTGAAATTTTTCTTGAAGTGCTTTTTTGATATTTTTGATAGCGAAACTATATCTTGGTGATTGGTTGGTAAAAAAGTCAAGGTCATCTGAATATCGTTTTTCTACATAAAAACGACTCAAACAAGTACCACCTGTGAGATAAAACTCATGTTCAGTATCAAAGATAACTTTCAAAACTTCATCTTGAAGCAAATATAGTTTTGTATAGTCTATGCTACCCATTTTAACTCATCTATCAAAAGTGGTTTATCAAAAAAATACACCTCTGCCATATTTTTTCGTCTAAAAGCATATTCCTTATTAAACTCGGGTATTTTGTAGTTTTCAAGGAGAGTTTCTAGTCTTTTTTTGTCAAATATTTCCAAATCATGAAAAAGTGCTG
This sequence comes from Helicobacter pylori PMSS1, assembly GCA_945883785.1. Lineage (GTDB taxonomy): Bacteria > Campylobacterota > Campylobacteria > Campylobacterales > Arcobacteraceae > CAIJNA01. The sequence goes on along the minus strand of CAMCYD010000099.1, from coordinate 2,601 downwards.
TACTATTAAGAAGAATCTTTTCAAAAAGCATATTTATTTTTTTGGTATCATCACAATCAACAATATTTTTTATATCATCACTTGATAGAGCCAAATCCCAAAAACAATCTTTTAGTATTCTTTGATAGTTAAACATATGGTTCTCCTTTTTAATATTGGCAAGATTATATCAAATTTCCAATCAATGTAGTGCAAGAGATGATATACCCCAATCAGTACCTCCAGTGAAGTACAGCTCATTATCAAAGATTTTATTATTGGAGATTTGTGTTATTAAAAATGAAAATTTTAAAGGTATTGTTTTTTATGGTGGAGATAAAGTATTACCATAGAGCCACTTGCAAATTCAAAGATTTTGAGTATGAATAGTAGCAATTATTAGATTTCCCCTTTAAAAATCACTATTTACCCCCTGTAAATGGTTATTTTTAAAGGGGAAAGATGATGATTGAAACTGTTTATAATCATTTGTTTGAATTTGCAAGTGGCTCCATATAATACCATTTAAAAAAGATAGTAATGAGTCACTTGCAAATTCAAAGATTTTGAGTATGAATAGTAGCAATTATTAGATTTTCACTTTAAAAATCACTATTTACTCCCTGTAAATGGTTATTTTTAAAGTGAAAAGATGATGATTGAAGCTGTTTATAATCATTTGTTTGAATTTGCAAGTGACTCTAATATGTTAAATTTGGTCATTGCGAGGTACGATAGCCACCATAAAGTCGGCTTCTTGGACTGCTTCGTGCCTCGCAGTGACTGGAATTGAAATACTACTTTTTATTTTATTTGGCATAAGATAGAAGAGTATCAATTTTGGGCTATACCTTTGAAAGTATTGATTTTAAAAGAGTTGTTGACTATTTTTGGGTATCTATTTTGATGATTGCTCATCTTTTTGCAAAATATATTATAGTAAAAAAGCAAACTAAAGGTTTTATGGTACAGTCATTGCGAGGAACGAAGCAATCCACAAAGCCGACTATGGATTGCTTCGTGATAGCTATACCTTGACAACAATGAATTAATTGGTGAATATTTTTCTCATTAAAAAATTGACCTCAGACCCTGCTGTTTGTTTATTTGATTCTCTGTTTTAGTTAAAAATTGACCTCTGAGCACATTTGTAAAATGTTTTTGTGGTATCATTCTTAGAAAAAAGAACCAAAGGAAGCCAAATGCCAACGATTAGTTTGTTTTATGGGATTGTAGTTAGTCTTTACTATTTTGATAACGAAAAGCATCATACTCCACATATACATGCAGTATATCAGGAATTTTCAGGAGTATTTGATATTGTAAGTGGGGAGATGATTGAAGGTGATTTACCTCGAAATAAAATAAAGCTAGTTGTAGCATGGATTGAGATTCATAAAGAAGACTTAATTGCAGATTGGGGACTTGCTAGCACAGGTCAAGCCGTTTTTAAAATAGAGCCATTGAAATAAAACTATGAGAACCTATGTAAAATCAATAGAAGTTTTAGAATTTCCAAAACTTTCAATTACTTTCAATACAGATGAAAAAAAGACTTTTGATACTTCTCCGTACTTGGATAAAGGAATATTTGTTGAACTACAAGATAAAAACTACTTTCGACAAGTTAAAGTGGTTAATGGTACTATTGAATGGCCAAATGGTCAAGATTTTTGTCCAGATACCTTATATATCAAGGGTTTTTAAAGTCTATGGCATTTGCAACTACATTAGAAATTACAAATTTTGATATTTCTCAATATAGCCGTCCTAAAGCAAACTAAAGGTTTTATGGTACAGTCATCGAGGCACGAAGCAATCCACAAAGTCGGCTTCTTGGACTGCTTCGTGCCTCGCAGTGACTGGAATTGAAATACTACTTTTTTCTTGCACTCTCTTTGAGAAAATTCAACATTCGAAGCAAAATCTTTAGGCTCCTCGGAACCCCGAATTTATTCGGGGCTGGTTAACTTTAAAGCCACGACTAAAGTCGCGGTTCCAAAAAAACTCTTTCATTCAAAATTCAACATTCAAAATTCGAAGTAAAATCTTTGGTTGCGTTTGCTCTGAATGAAAAATTGACCTCTGACCCTGCTATTCTGTTTATTGAATTAAAAATGAATTATGGTACAATCAATAAAATTAAAAAAAGGAGTTCCACATGGCATTAAGAATTAAAGATGGAAAAGTTGTGAGTATTACACCACCAAGAACATTAACAAAAAAGCAACGACAAAAAATGGAAGATGCTCCAATAAATGAAAAACTTATAAGAGAAGCTACTTCAAGAAAATATAATATAGTGTCTAGATAACTTGTTAGAAATATCAAAATACTCTAAAGAATCATCAACATATAGCTTATATACAAACTTATTATCAAAAGTGCAACTTTCAAAAGATATAGAAAATTCAAATAGAGAAAGTTTATTTATAAAAGATATATGTAAAAGAGTTGAAAAATCTAAGACTGTTTTATCCTGCATTCCCGCCAACTCATAACGAGCTAGGTATTTCAATGCCTAGGTTGTCATAAATATCTTTTTGTTTTTGGAGTATCTCTCCGACTTTTAAATTATTATTTTTATATTGAAAACATTCAATCACATCAAGTTTATCCAAT
>CAMCYD010000098.1 GCA_945883785.1 Helicobacter pylori PMSS1 | reverse complement strand
AATTCAAAGATTTTGAGTATGAATAGTAGCAATTATTAGATTTTCACTTTAAAAATCACTATTTACTCCCTGTAAATGGTTATTTTTAAAGTGAAAAGATGATGATTGAAACTGTTTATAATCATTTGTTTGAATTTGCAAGTGACTCTCTTGATTTATCCTCTCAATAAACTCTTAGTTTGCTCTGCTATCTCTTTCTCTTCATCGGTTTTTATCACTAAAACTTTTGCTTCAAAGTGTAAATCTTGTAAGATAAGATTTCTCATCGCTTCATCGTTTTCCCCAATTCCACCTGTAAAAACGATTGCATCCACTTTTCCTAAAATAGCACTATAACTACCGATATATTTTTTGATATGGTAAGCAAACATTTTGTGAGCCAACAGAGCTTTTTCATCTCCATCTTTTGCCATTTGGTCAATCGTTCTCATATCACTTTGTCCGCAAATCCCAAAAAGTCCACTTTTTTTATTTAAAATAATATCAAGTTCTTCTGTTGTGTAGTGGTTGAGTCTTTCAAGGTATAAAACAATTGCAGGGTCTAAATCACCGCATCTTGTCCCCATCATCAACCCCTCAAGTGGTGTAAATCCCATAGATGTATCGATACTTTTTCCATTTTTGATAGCACAAATACTATCACCATTTCCAAGATGTATCGTGATAAGGTTGCACTCTTCTAGCTTTTTACCCAAAAGTTTTGCAGCCTCTTTTGCCACATAAAAATGGGAAGTTCCATGAAATCCATATCGTCTTATCTTATGTTTTTCGTAAAATTCATAAGGCAAAGCATACATAAATGCCTCTTGTGGCATTGTTTGGTGAAATGCTGTATCAAAAACTGCAACTTGTTTTACTTTTGGTGCAACTCTTTGCACTTCCAAAATCCCTTGAAGATTTGCGAGATTGTGCAAAGGTGCAAGTGGAATCAACTCCCTTATCGTTTCAATAGTATGCTCTTCAATAATCACACTTTTGGTAAACTCTTCCCCACCATGAACCACTCTATGCCCAATCCCACCAAGCTCTTCAAGTGATTTTATTCCAAACTGCTCTAAAACGTTCCCTACTTCTAAAATAGCTTTAAGATACCCACTCTCTTTTATCTCTTCAATTATCCCACTTGTGAGTACTTCTAAACTCTCCATCTCAAAAAGTTTAAATTTGAGCGAAGAACTTCCAGAATTTAAAACGAGTAATTTCATGATTACATCTCCCCAGCTTGAATAGCCGTTATAACGATAGTATTTACAATATCAGCTACCAAACACCCACGGCTTAGGTCATTGATAGGTTTTTGTAATCCTTGTAAAATAGGACCAATCGCAACTGCACCCGATGATCTTTGGACTGCTTTGTAGGTGTTGTTTCCAGTATTGAGGTCTGGAAAAATAAATATTGTAGCCTCACCTGCGACTTTGCTATTTGGTAGTTTGATTTTTGCTACATCGATATCCACAGCAGCGTCATATTGGATAGGTCCTTCGATAAGCAAATCAGGTCTCAACTCTTTTGCTATCCTTGTAGCTTCTATCACTTTTTCTACATCTTTCCCTTTTCCACTGTTTCCTGTAGAGTATGAAAGCATCGCTATTTTTGGAGTGATTCCAAACTGTTTTGCACTGTTTGCTGAACTGATGGCGATAGAAGCTAATTCACTTGCATTTGGGTCTTGATTGACCGCACAATCAGCATACACTAACACTTTTGTTTTCAAACACATAAAAAACAAACTAGAAACTATAGAGGTATCTGGTTTGGTTTTGATGATTTGAAGAGCTGGTTTGATTGTCTCTTGTGTAGTATGCACTGCACCACTTACCATCCCATCGGCAAGTCCCAAATAAACCATCATAGTTCCAAAATAAGAATCAAGCAACATAGTCTCCAAAGCCACTTCATAACTCAAACCTTTGTGTCGTCTTAGCTCATAAAAAGTTTTTGCAAACTCCTCTTTGAGTTCACTTGTAATAGGATTGATAATTGTTGCTTTTTCTATAGCTAGCCCCAAAATAGCACTTTTTTGTCTGATTTGTTTCTCATCTCCTAAAAGTATGATATCAACCACATCTCGTCGTAAAACTATCTCACAAGCTCGTAAAATTCTCTCATCCATCGCTTCAGGTAAAACAATTCTTTTTTTATTTTCCCGTGCTTTTTGAAATAAACTATACTCAAACATCACAGGGGTGATAGTATCAGATGATGCAGTTGCTATATTTTCTTTTAAGAGTTTCAAATCAACGCCATTATTAAAAAGTCCCATAGCAAGTGCGATTTTTCGCTCATTGTCAACAGTAAGTTCCACTTTGATATTGCTTACTTTGAGAGCTGTTTGGTAGGTGTCATCATCTATAGAGAGGATAGGAAAAGGAAAATTGGTAAAACCACTTAAAAGTAATTCTATAGATTTTGGTAGTTTTATTCCACCAGTGAGTAAAATTCCAGAAACATTTGGATAATTCTTAGAAAAAATCGATGCCATCGCCCCTACAATGATATCAGCTCTATCACTTGGGACAATTATCAAATCCCCATCTTCTATATGTTCCAAAAAGTGTTCGAGTTGCATACCAGCTATTTTGGTCTGTTTGATAATCCTTTTGAAATCTTTTTTATCCCCGACAACAACACTACAACCCAAATGATATTTCACCTCTGCTATTGTAGGTTTCCCTAACTCTTCGAGAGTTTTGAGAAAATACACAGGGGGGATATCTGGATGATTTTTGAGTTCCAATTGAATCTCCCCAATCAAACCCTCCTCAATTTTATTAACAAAAGTAGCTGTATGGGTACAACCGCTTGATTGTATCGCTTTTGATTCAAGGAGTATTTCATCAAAGATAGTTTCCTTATTTTTACCGCTTGCTTTTAATACGATACAATAAGAACTCCCTAAATTTTTAGCAATCTCAAGATTGATATCGATATCAAGTGCACGAGAAAAGGCATCTTGATGCAAACCTTGAACGATAACAAAATCATAATTTTCTTCTAGTTTTTTGTATTTTTCGATTAAACTTTCTATCAAAAAAGTTGTTTGGTTTTGGGCTATTAACTTCTCAGCTTCTTGGACACTATAGCCGTAACTCTCTTTTGAGTCCTTATCTAATTGGTATTTTGAAATAAAAAAATCGATATCCCAATCACAAGTATTATTTTCGACAAATGGTCTAAAAAAAGCAACTTTGAGAAAAGTCCCCTTTAAAAACTCCATCAACCCCATAGAGATTATAAGATTTCCAGCACCCTTCTCATGTGATGAGATATATAAACTTTTTGATTTCATCGTTTCATCTCCTAAATTCTTAACTTTTAACTTTTTACAAATCTTTTCTCGTTCCCAATGTCCACATTGGGAATGCAAACCATAATATGAATTCCCAAGCTAGAGCTTGGGAACTAGAGACATTATGTACAATCACTTATGATGTTTAACCCACCGCTTAAATAATCTATCAGAAACAATATGTGTATCAATCGGTATATTATTTACTATGCTTTCAACCAACTTTTGAGACAAGTATGGTGCCAAAACAAATCCTCTTCCCCCAACACCATTTAAGACAAACAAATTTTGATATCTAGAAAATCTTATAGGATCAACATATGTTCCTTTTTTCAGATAAGGAAAGTTCTCTAAAGTTTTATTACTATCAATAATATCCCCAACCATAGGAAAATAATCACTACTACTAGCTCTAGCTCCCCCCTTTGCTCCTATCACGGTAACATCTTTTAAATCAACAATATCAGATGCGAGTTGTAAAAGTTTATTTGTATCCTCAATATTTGTCTCTTTTTCCAAAACAAATCTATGATGAGTAGCCCCAATAGAAACAATAGATTTATTTGTGTCTGTTTTGCTAATGTCACAAGAGTTATTTAAGGGGCATTTATCGCAAAAGTCAGATGCACTTGAAAAACTTAGGCTAATAGAACATTCTTTGTGATAATTATGGCTCAATTTAGTAGATGTCTCAAGTATAATTCTTTGTCCCCAAACAGCTCTAATGTTTATATACTTTTCTCCCAACAATCGTATATCAGCACCTGTTGTTACGATTAATTTTTTTGTTTTAATATTGTCATCAATAATCCAAAAATCATCATTAGTTTCAATTTTATTTACTTCATAGTCCAATAACTTTTCTACATTTGAACTTAAAGCATGGCACATCTCATAAGAGAAAACTAGCGAACCAATATCAAAAAAATATCCACCGTCTCTCTCTTTGTAGTCGAGATCTTTTTCATATTGCATAAACTTTTTTGCATCATCTTCATTTTTTGGAATTCGTAAAACACCTTTGTTGATTATCAAATTTGGAAAATTATTTTTGTAAAAATCAATTGAATATTGAAGTGCGGTATTAACCAAATTTTTAAAATCATTTGGTTTGCCAAGTAACGGCGAAAGAAATGCCCCAGCTGCTCCACTAGCTCCACTTCCAACATCACTTAACTTATCTATCAACAAGATGCTTTTTGAATATTTTTGCAGTTCAAATGCTAGAGTACAACCACAAATACCAGCTCCAACTATAACATAATCATAATCTTTCATTTTATACCCTTTTTATTTTTACAAATCAAAGCATACATTCTCAAGCCAAAGCTTGGAAATTATTTACCAACATCGCAGTCTCAACTCTCAACTCTTAATTCTCAACTCTCAACTTATACTCGTCCCAAAGCAAACTATGGTTTTATGCTCCAGTCATTGCGAGGAACGAAGCAATCCAAGAAGCCGACTTATGGATTGCTTCGTTCCTCGCAATGACATACAATATAAGCTTTGGTTTGCTTTATGATGACAATATACTCAGCAAAACTATCTCTTTCGCCTCTTTTTGGATAAGTTTCAAATGCTCTTTTGAGATAAAACTCTCCGCATAAATCTTATACACATCTTCGGTTCCTGAAGGTCGTGCTGAAAACCAACCGTTTGCCGTTGTCACTTTGAGCCCACCTATTGCGGCATCATTTCCACTGGCATTTGTGAAAATCCCCACTATCTCTTCACCAGCCAAAGTTTTGGAAGTGATATCATTTTGGGAAAGATTTTTGAGTTTCTCTTTCTCCTCTTTTGTGGCAATTGCATCAATTCTTTCATAAAAAGCGATTCCAAATTGCTCTTCAAATTCGGCATAGATTTGGGCTGGATTTTTCCCTAATTTTGCTGTGATTTCAGCTGATAGAAGATTTAAAATAATCCCATCTTTATCAGTTGACCACACGCTTCCATCAAATCGTAAAAAGGATGCTCCTGCACTCTCTTCTCCACCAAAACCTAAACTTCCATCAAATAGCCCATCAACAAACCACTTAAACCCAACAGGCACTTCATACACTTTTTTCCCAATAGACTCCACAACTCTATCAATCATTGAGCTAGAAACCAAAGTTTTTCCGATTTTGAGATTTGTATTCCATGAGATTCTATACGAAAAAAGATACCAAATGGCTACACAAAGGTAATGGTTTGGATTCATAAGCCCATGTGTTGGTGTCACGATTCCGTGTCTATCAAAATCAGGGTCATTGGCAAAAGCGATATCGTATTTATCTTTGAGTGCGATAAGGGAAGCCATCGCATATAGGGAAGAGCAATCCATCCGAATTTTTCCATCATGGTCACAACTCATAAAAGAAAAAGTTGGGTCAACATAAGAGTTAACTATATCAAGCCCAAGTCCATAGATTTCATTAATCTTCTCATACACCGCTATCCCAGAACCTCCAAGTGGGTCAACTCCGATTTTTAATCCAGCTTTTTTGATAGCTTCCATATCGATAATCTGACCCAAAGATTTGACATAAGGGGTGATAAAATCAAACTCCTCCACAAGCTCACTTTGAAGTGCCAAAGAAAGTGAAACTTTTTTGACCCCCTCTAAATTATTTCGTAAAATCTCATTCGCTCGATTTTCAATAATAGTCGTCACATTCGTATCAGCTGGTCCTCCATTTGTGCAGTTGTATTTAAAACCACCATCACTTGGGGGATTGTGCGATGGAGTTATCACTATCCCATCACTTAAAATCTCACTGTTTTTATTTGCTTCAAGCACTGTAAAAGAGATAAGTGGAGTTGGAGTATAACCATCATTTTGGGCAATTTTACATTTCACCCCATTTGCCACACACACTTGAAGAGCCGAAAGTTCCGCTGGAGTTGAAAGTGCGTGAGTATCTTTTCCTATAAAAAGAGTCCCAGTAATCCCCTCTTGAAGTCTATATTCACACACCGCCTGAGTGATAGCAAAAATATGATTTTCGTTGAAACTATTGTTTGATGATTTTCCCCTGTGCCCAGAAGTTCCAAAAGAAACTTTTTGTGAAGAGTGAGTCACATCTGGCTTGTTTGTGTAGTAAGAAGCGACCAATTTTGGAATATTTTCCAATATCTCTTTTGGAGCAATTTTTCCTGCATTTATATCAATCATTTTTTATCCTCGTTGTGGTTTTTGTATTTTCTTTTGATTTTCCAAAATATCTTTTGCATTTTGGTTGGTAACAACTTTTTTTCCTGTTTTTGATTCGAGTGCATCTTTAGCCACTTTTGCTACATTACCACCTTGAAAAGCGACATTTTTGCTCTCTTCAAAATTTGCTGGATTTGTTGCTTGTGAGATATCTTTTGTGGAAGCTTCAGCCAACATATTTAAAATAAGCTCCGTATTTGTCATATTGTCTCGCAAATTTTCTTTTTTGAGCCCTTTGAGTATTTTGTACTCTTTTGTCGTTTTATCAGCCCAAGTTTTTGTGATGATGTCGGTCAAAGTGGCAAACTCCAACCCCTCTTTTATCCCGATACTTTTCCATTCATCTGTGAGTTCTTTTCGTATCTCTATACTTTTAAGTCGTTGATTTATCCAATTTTCGCTATATCCAAGCTCCAAATACTGCTTCAAAGCTCTATCGATAGTCAGTTCAGGGTCGCTCATCTCATCAAGTCGCTCTTTTGCTAACCGTGCCAGCCAAAGTTTGAAAGGCTCTGCATTTGGTGATGGGATAGACTGGATAAGCCGAAAAAGTTGTTCGGTTGTGGCTACATCTGTAAGCCTCATCTTTCCATCTGGTGCTTTCATTTTCAACTGTCCGATTTTTTCGGACACTTCACTTCCCTCTTTTTCTAACTTAGTTTTTAAGTCACTCCAATATTTTCTAGGTCTATCACTCCCCGTCAAAACCTCAATCACATCAACGATAGAGACATACCACTCCTCTTTTGTATCATCCCAAAGTGTTCTTACTTTTTTCTCTTCAAATATCTTAATAGTTTCTTCCATATTGGTTTCCTCGCTTTTATTTTCTTTTTACATTTAGCTGATGAAATATTTTTGAATTTTTAGACTTTATTTTTTAGTAAAATCATTTTGACTTATAAAATTTTCACTAGTCAAAATATTTAAAATCTCCTCTTTGTCTTTTGCTTCTAAGATTAACTTTGCTTTCTCTTTTGAAGGGGTATTTTGAAAATATGCCTCTAAGCTATCTCTTAATATTTGAGAAATTGATTTTTTTTCCACAAAACCAAAAGCCCGTGCTTGTTCATAAAGTGCTTCATCTATTGTGAGATTTATTCTGTGCATTTTTATATCCTTTTATGTAGTGATGTATTGGTGTATTGTAGCAAAAAAAGTTTTTAGTTCGCATACTAAAAGATTTGCTATCTGTTATTTGTTATCAGTTTGTATCTTTTCTAACTACTGTTAAAGATTGATACTATTGTATTTTTTAATGGTTATTTTGAACTGTTCGGAATTTCCGAATAGTTGCATTTTCATAAAGTTAAGCCTCGTCTTCAAATCTCAATCTATAAATAGGTGGCATATCATCGCCAACCAATCATTTTACAATTTCTTTTGATTGTTTTTGTTTTACTTTTTATTTAAGAGCCACTTAGAATAATAGTTTCTTCTTCATTTAAAATATGTTGTGTAAAAAAACCATGTATCGTATTTAGTAGTGTTATTACTCAAATAAAATAACTTACAACTTTGTATGCTTTATGATTTTCTCTTTTATGATAGAGGTATGGTAATGTTAACAATACAAATATCCCTATAATAAAAAACCCGAACATATACTTATAAAAAAACATTCCAATAATGTATGTCGTTATTGCCATTCCAAATACTTTAAATACACTTGTTAACGGATGCCCAGTACTAAAGAATCCTTCTACTTTTAATTGTTTTAAAGATTTATTTTTAACATCTATATTTGTAAGGTATTCTTTTGTTACAAATCCACAATGAGGACAGTTTGCTATCGTGTCTGTGTGTTCTTTTCCACATTCTATACAAGTTTTGAGTGCCATTTTTTTACCTTTTAGTTAGAAAACCTGATTTAGTTTGAGATAAGAAGTATTATTTTGGAACATTGTATATTCTAAACATCAAAATCCAAATAAACTTAATCGACTGATTTTATTGAAAAAGGAATTAAATCAAACTATATAAATAGTTATTTTGAAACTACTTACAATAAAAAATATAACAATCTGACATACTTTCAAAACAAATTTTATTTTTTTGATACACTTTCTTATAGTAATAAGGAGGGCGCAATGGAGATGATTGTAAATGAAAATATAGAAACCAAAATTTATGAGATACGAGGGTTAAAAGTGATGCTTGATAGTGATTTGGCGAAGCTTTATGAGGTGGAGACAAAAGTTTTAAATCAAGCAGTCAAGAGAAATATCAAAAGATTTCCATCTGATTTTCTCACAGAGAGTGCAAGCACAAGATGTTCCAATTAACAAATAATGAGTTAGAAATTTTGCGGTCACAAATTGTGACCGCAAAATTCACTATGACTAGAACGACACTTATTTGATTTGGAATCAAGAAAGACTAAAAACTTGCCCATTCATCGTCATCATTTTTTGATGCTACGATTGGTTTAATGGATGCTTTTGTAGGAATTGGTTTAGTGTCTGGTTTTGGAGTCACTCTAGAAGTCATTGGTTTTTGTGTCACTGATTTGATTGCAGGTGTAGCGATATGATTTGGTTTGCTCATCTCTTTGGCTTT
>CAMCYD010000097.1 GCA_945883785.1 Helicobacter pylori PMSS1 | reverse complement strand
TCAAACAAATGATTATAAACAGTTTCAATCATCATCTTTTCACTTTAAAAATAACCATTTACAGGGAGTAAATAGTGATTTTTAAAGTGAAAATCTAATAATTGCTACTATTCATACTCAAAATCTTTGAATTTGCAAGTGGCTCTTTAGACTAAACTTTTTTTTAATACATACGCTTTAGTGTGTTTGGGTTTTCCCAACATACTCTAGCTCAACATCAACCAAAAACTTTCCAGACAAAAATCTTCTCCCAATAAGCATAGGATATCTCATATCAGCCCTATTTGTAAGGGAAACGATAGTTTTATATTTTTTTCCCATAAACAAAACACTTAATTTTACAGATGGTCTGAGTTGTATTTGCCCATTTGAGCTTTTTACTTTTTTAAGTCTATAAAGAGGTAGAATCATTCTTTTACCGTGGTAAGATTCATGGATTTCATCAAGAAGGGTAAAATGAACATTGTTTTGTTCGTCAACAAAAATATCATCACAATGAAGTGCATTAGAGTCAGCTCCAGTGTCTATTTTTGCATCAAGATTAAAAAGCTCAAGATCAACTATGGACATAAGCTCTCTTCTCCCAATAATTTTTTTATTCATATTGAATAACTAAATAAAAATACTTTGAATGGATTCATTCGTGTATATTCTACTAATTGCTTTAGCAGTTATCTCAGCTGCACTCAAAACGGTTACTTTTTCATGTGATTTTTGAGGAATTGTATCAGTAACCACAAGTTCGTCAAGAGAGCTATTTTGTATTCTTTCAAATGCTGGACCACTTAAAACACCATGAGTACAACAAGCCATTACGCTTGTAGCCCCTTTTGCTTTCAGGGCATCTGCAGCTTTTGTTAAAGTTCCAGCAGTATCAACCATATCATCAAGTATGATTACATCTTTCCCTTCAACATCACCGATGATATTCATAACTTCACTTACATTTGCTTTTTCTCGTTTTTTATCAACAATCACAAGGTCATACCCTAATTTTTCAGCATAACTTCTAGCTCTTGCAACCCCACCAACATCTGGACTTGCTATGATAGGATTTGGAAGATTTTTATTTTTAATATGTTCAACAAATAAACTTGCACCCACAAGATGATCTACAGGGATATTAAAAAATCCTTGGATTTGAGCCGCATGTAAATCTATAGTAATAACTCTTTTTACCCCTGCCGTCTCAAGCATATCAGCTACAAGTTTCGCACTAATAGGAACTCTTGGAGCTGCTTTTCTATCTTGTCTTGCATATCCAAAATATGGAATAACTGCATTTATTGTCCCTGCACTACTTCTTTTAAGAGCATCAACAATAATAAGAAGTTCCATAAGATTATCGTTCGCAGGTACACAAGTTGGTTGGATGATAAATACATCTCTCCCTCTTACTGACTCTATAATATTTACATTGATTTCACCATCACTAAATCTATTCACTTGTACTTCTGCTAATTCTTTTCCTAAAAAATCAGCCACTTTTTGTGCAAATTCTGGATTTGCTGTTCCACTTATTAATTTATATCCACTCATTCTTTTGTCTCCTTAAAATTTGTTCCCAATTTTTAAGGGAACCTGCTGTTCAATGACTACTTTTAGCATATTAGCAAAGCTAATATTAAAGTAGCAAATCCTAAAGAGGTGAAGCAAGTTCACCTTTAATTTCTTATAACTGTACCAATTCCATCACTTGTAAAAATTTCTAAAAGTAATGAATGTTCCACTCTACCATCTATAATATGTGCCATTTCAACCCCAGCATTTACAGCTTCTAAACAAGCATCCACTTTTGGAATCATTCCACCATGAATAGTTCCATCTGTTTTATAATTCTCTATTTGCTCTTTTGTAAGCGTTGAAAGAAGATTCTTTTCTTTGTCCAAAACACCAACTATATCAGTTAAAAATATCACTTTTCTAGCCCCCAAACTTGCAGCTATTTTACTTGCAGCTAAGTCAGCATTGATATTAAACCCAGGATGGTTTATCTCATTTCCTGAAGCAATTGGCGCAATAACAGGGATAAATTTTTCTTCCAAAAGATTTTCAATAACACGATTATCAATCTTGGTAATATCACCAACCAATCCATATTTTCCATTATCTTTTGGACGAGCAATCATAAAATTACCATCTTTTCCAGTAATTCCAATAGCTTTTGAACCGTGCATATTTAAAAGATTTGTTATCTCTTTATTGATATTACCGCACAGTACCATCTCAACAACTTCCATAACCTCTTCACTTGTAACTCTCATACCATCTACAAATTCACTCTCTATTTGGAGTTTATCAAGTAAATCATTTATTTTCTTACCACCACCATGAACAATAACAGGCTTAATTCCAACAAGATGAAGTAATATCACATCTTGGGCAAATTTATTTTTTAAATCAGGGTTTATTTGTGCAGAACCACCATATTTGATAACAAATATTTGATTTGCATACTTTTTAATATAAGGTAAAGCCTCAAGTAAAAGTTTTGCTTGTGCTATTTTTTCTTTCATTTTTGTATCCATTTTTTAATATATTGGGACTTTTTTAAGGATGTGATTGTAGCAAAATCTTTTTTAATCATACTTTTAATTTGAGGTTTCAACAATGATCCCACTTCCTAGCACTTTATTCTCATCATAAAACACAGCATATTGTCCAACAGCAACACCATAAACAGGCTCTTGAAGTGTAACAACAGCACCGTCTTCTTCAACAACAATACTTGCAACCGTTGGGTAACTTCTATATCTTAATTTAACTTCTGCTTGAAACTCTTTTTCATCAATAAACAGATTAAGGTTGCTCACAATAACTTTTGTGATTTTCAAATTTTCTTTTTTCCCCACCACTATCGTATTTAACTCTTTGTTTGTGCTGATTACAAAATGTGGATCATGTGCACCATGCACATAAAATCCTTTTCTTTTTCCAATTGTATAATGCATATACCCCTTATGATGACCTACAACTTTCCCCTCCGTATTAAGTGTATCCCCCTTTTTATCAATGTTTGTATGCTTTTGCAAAATATCCGTATAAACCGTATCTACAAAACATATCTCTTGGGATTCTTTTTTGACAGCAAAGTGACTAAAAGCTGGAATCTGTGATGCTATTTGTTTTATCTCATCTTTTGTATATTTGCTCATTGGGAAAAGTATATAGGGCAATTTCTTTTTGTCAACTTGAGCCAAAAAATAGCTCTGGTCTTTAGATACATCATCTGCCATATAGATAAAGCTACCATCTGTAGAAGCATAATGCCCTGTAGCCAAATAATCCCCATTCAGTCTTTTCATTTCATCCAATAATGCTCCAAATTTGATGGTTTTATTGCACTTAACACATGGATTTGGAGTGATTCCATCAATATAGCTCTTTACAAAATAATCATAAACTTCATCTTTAAATGTTTGAGTCAAATCTAAAATATGATACTTGATGCCTAAAAATTTGGTTACTTTTTCAATATTTGATAAATTTTCTTCATGATAACCATCGGTCCTATCATGAAGTTTCATATAAATCCCTTCAACTTCATACCCCTCTTTCTGAAGAAGATACGCACTTACACTACTATCAACTCCGCCACTCATTCCAATTATTACTCTCTTTTTAGTCATTATCATATCCTCTTTCGTTTAGAATCAATCCCGCAATCCATAGACATAAGTGGTATTTTTATACTATCTCTTTTTTGCCATCCAATATGCGGGATAATTAAGTCTTTTGTATTTAATATTATATTTTTGCCATTTTTTTGTATAAATAAGATATCAATATCAAGTGTGCGAGGAGCATTTTTAAAACTCCTCTTTCTTCCAAAAAAATTTTCGTATTTTTGCATCTTTTTTAAAAGAAAATGCGGATGCATATCGGTATTGATTTTTATAATCGCATTTAAAAAATAATCTTGTTCAAGATACCCAAAAGGTGGATTTTTTAATAGAGGCGATGTCTCTTTTGCAATCAAACTTGTATCGCATTTAAACCTCTTTAATAAGTTATCAAATATTTTTGAAACATTTCCGAGATTTCCACCTATTCCTAAAAATACTGTATATCTTTTATGAGCTATTTTGTTTATACAATTTGGATAATTATTATTAAAATACAAGGTTAAGTCATTTGTTAATTTTTTCTTTTTCATACTTTGATTTTTATTTACTTTCTTCCATTCTTGTTTTAAATGGTATGAGTTATTCATATTGAATTCATATAGTAATATAAAATACCAAAAATAAAATAAAATAAGGACTGAGATGAAAAAATTTATAGTAACTGCATTATTTTGCACTTTGGGAGTGAGTGATGTAAAAATTCCTATGGAAGCAAACAAAATCTATATAATTGATTTTTTTGCATCTTGGTGTTCTTCTTGTGAAAAAGAGATACCAATTCTTTCCAAGCTCAATGAAAGAATAAAACAAAAAGGAATTGAACTTATAGCAGTTGATGTTGATAAAAGATTGGAAGACGGCAAAGCTTTTCAACAAAAATTGAGTAAACATTTTACCTTTAAGGTGATAAATGATCCTACAAATGAGATCATAAGTTCTTACAAACCAATAGGAATGCCAGCAATCTATGTAGTAAAAAATAATCAAATTTGTGGGAAAATTTTTGGAGCGATTCCAAATTTAGAAGAGAAACTTTTTGAACAAATCAAACTATGCGAGGAGAAAAAATAATGAATTTCAACACAAAACGCTTCATTTTAAAGGGGATACTATTGATTGCATCTAGTGTCCTTTTGTCTGGTTGTATCAAAGATGTTCAGCCTTGGGAAAAAGGTACTTTGTCAAAAGAAACAATGAAAGAAGGTGGAATAAATAAACTTTCTAAAAAATACGAAGACCATATATATTACTCAAAAGAAGCCACTAAAGGCGGAGGAAGTATTGGCGGAGGGGGTTGCGGATGCAATTAAGAAAAATATCATTTTATGCTAGTTTATTTCTAGCAAGTACAGCAGTTTTTGGTGAGGATTATGTCAATGTTCAAGTATTGCATTACAATGAAAATGACTCAAGAGTGAGTGTTTTAGCACCTTCTGTTGAAATAAACAAAGAATTAGGCACTGATTATACTTTAAATGTTGACATTGTATCTGATAGTGTAAGTGGAGCAAGTCCAACTTATTATGATGCCCAAAGTGGTGCATCAGCTTATAGAGGAACTCAAAATGACCCTTCAAAAATTAAAAAAGGAAATGTTGATTTTGAAGAACAAAGAACAGCTCTTGGAGTCAATTTAACTACTCGTTTAGCAAATCGTGATGAAATTCAAACTGGAATCAATGGAAGCGCAGAACACGATTTTTATTCTACTGAACTTAGTGGCTCTTATTTACACTATCTAGATGGCTCAAAAAATCAAAGTCTAACCGCAGGTGGTTCATACCAAAGTAATCAAGTTTTAGTAAAAACAGATACTTCAAGTGGTGCAAGCGAAAAAATGACAAATAGTATATATAATCTTCAAATCGGCTTTTCACAAGTTTTGGATTATTTGAGTGTCGCTAATATTGGACTTTTTTATGGGAAAGAATCTGGATATCTCAGTAGCCCGTATCATAATATCGTTCGAAATGGAAATACTATCGAAGCTGAAAAAAAACCAGATTCAAAAACAGGATATGGTTTCAAGCTTGGATATCAAAAAGCGATTAACGATACTATCTCATCACAATTGAGCTATAAATATTATAGTGATGATTGGGATATTTCATCGCATACTTTGGACTCATTGTTTTACTATCAATTTAACGATAAGATAACTTTTGGCGGTGGTGTGCGATATTACACCCAAACAAAGGCTAACTTTTATGCTGAAAGTTTTACAACAGAAAAATTTGCCTCTAGTGATGAAAGGGTAAAAGATTTCAATGCCTTGACTTACAAAGCAAGTATTGATTATAAAATAAGTGGCACACTAAGCTATAATTTTGGAGCAAACCTTTATGACCAAAGCACAGGTTTGCAAGCTACTTATTTTACGACAGGGATAAAATATAAATTTTGATAAAAAATATTTTTAAATTTGAGGCGATGACAACTCCTTGTGAGGTGATCATCTACTCATCAAATCAAGAATTGGCCTCAATTACAGCCAAAGAAATTTTACAAAATACAAAAGAATTGGAAAAAAAATACAACTATTTTAGTCCAGATTCGATACTCACAAAAATAAACAAGAGAGAATTGTTTATTCTTGACCCAAAGACAAAAGATTTACTTCAAAAAGGAAAGTTGTTTTATCAAGCAACACAAAAAGCTTTTGATATCACAATTGCCACTATTAAACCACTGTATACATTAAAAAACTTAGAGGACTTTGAACTCAAAAAAGAAAAACTTCAGCCTTATATTGGATGTGAACACTTTGAAATTAAAAAAAATAAAATCATTTTTGACAACCCTTTTACGCAAATTGATTTTGGTGGATTAGTAAAAGAATATGCAGTAGATGAAGCCGTTAAAATTGTCAAAAAAAGAAAAATATCAAGTGCTCTTATAAACTTTGGTGGAGATATTTATGCAATTGGAACCAAACCAAATGGGGAAAAATTTACAATTGGGATAAAAAACCCACAAAATCCTACTCTTCATCTCACTTCAATTGAGCTTTGTGATATGGCACTTACCACATCTGCTAATTATGAAAGAAGTTACACTATAGAAAACAAGAGTTTTTCTCATATAATGAACCCCCAAGAATTTGAAGCAGATAATATTTCCGTTACGGTTATTTCGCAAACTGCTCTTGTGAGTGGAGTATATTCAACTGCTTTGATGTGTAAAAGTGATTTGAAATCAAGATACAAAACAATAAAAGTCAACAAAAATATGGAAGTGATGTATGAAAATTTTGATAGTTGAAGATGATGTTAAAATAGCCTCATTTTTGAAAAAAGGGTTAGAAGAGGAATATTTTAGTATTGATCTTTCGGCAAATGGCGATGAAGCAATATATTTGGCATCTGTCAATAATTATGACGCAATTATTTTGGATATTATGATTGATGGAAGCGATGGTTATGAGGTTTGCAAAAAGGTTCGAAATCAAAAAATAAAAACTCCTATTATCGTTTTAAGTGCAAAAAATGCTATTGATGATAAAGTCGCATTTTTAAATCTTGGTGCGGATGATTATTTGACAAAACCTTTTAGTTTTGATGAACTTCTAGCAAGAATTCGAGTTCAACTTAGAAAAAATGAACAAAAAGACAATATTTTACAGATCGCAGATTTAATCCTCAATGCAACGACAAAAACAGTCGCAAGAGGTGAAAAGAAAATCAATCTTACCGCAAAAGAATACTCTATTTTGGAATATCTTATGAGAAATAAAAATGCCATAATAGATGAAACAATTTTGCAAGATAGTACGATTGGATTTGAAGACAATCCAACAAATAGCAATATTTTAAATGTTTACATTTATCGTCTTAGAACCAAAATAGACAAAGATTTTGAGCTTAAACTTATTAAAACATATAGAAATCAAGGATTTAAAATAAGTGAAGAAACTCTTTAAAAATATCAAATTTAGACTGCTTGCTTGGCTATGTATCTTTTTGTGTATTGTATTTTATCTTTTTGGATATATGCTCATTTCTTTGTTAAAAAAATCACATGACGATCTAAATACAGCCATCTTATCTACTGCCATCAAAGATTTAAAGCATGATTTAAATACAGAAAACTATAATCAAAGCGAATTTGAAGATATCAAAGATGAATTTAATATTGATGTTTTGTATGCACAAATCATAGTTACGGAACAAAATGAGACAAAAATTATTGTGAAATCTAAAGATTTAAAAACCTACGAACTCCCATTTAATTTATTGGATGTAAACAAAATATCAAATAAAAAAATCCTTTTTTCCGAATTATCAATAGAAGGTTTGTCAAAAACACATATTAAGCTTGGAATAATTTTATTAGAGAAGGGTGAGCAAAATGAAGCGATGTATTTATTGTGTGCTATCCCTTTTAACAAAAAAAATATTTATA
This sequence comes from Helicobacter pylori PMSS1, assembly GCA_945883785.1. Lineage (GTDB taxonomy): Bacteria > Campylobacterota > Campylobacteria > Campylobacterales > Arcobacteraceae > CAIJNA01. Next base: position 1,256 of record CAMCYD010000097.1, on the reverse strand, counting down.
TTGAAAAAAGTGAAATCTTTTTATGGATAGGTTTAGCATTATTGCTTTGCATTGTTTTGATTATCGCCTATTTTATGATTTCAAAATCATTGTCTGCAACAAAATCTGTAGTTGATGCGGTTAAAAAGATTCATATAAATGGCAAATCTCATCATATCGCATCGACACATATTTCAAGTGAAATAGATGAGCTGATAGGAACTTTTAATATGCTCATACAAGACTTACAAACCTCTTATCATAAAGTAAAAGATTTTGGACAAAATGCCTCTCATGAACTAAAAACACCACTTACTATTATGAGAGGTGAGATAGAAGTTGGTTTGCGAAAAGAGCGAGCAAATGACGAATACAAAATAATTTTACAATCAATTATGGGCGAAGTGGATCAACTCCAAGAAGTAATAGAAAAAATACTTTTTTTATCAGGAAATGCTGATGCTGATATTATAAAAAATTTTGAAGAGGTTTATTTGGATGAGATTGTGAGTGAAGTAATACAAGAAAAAACTCAACTAGCTTTAACGAAAAGTATCAAACTGAATATTGTATCTTTAGAGCCATTGACAAAATTAGGAAATGCTACTTTGCTTAAAATAGCCATAACAAATTTACTTGAAAATGCTATCAAATATTCATATGAAAACTCACGAATAAACCTCACTTTAAACCAGAAAGTTTTTATAATTGAAGATTTTGGTTGCGGTATTTCAGAAAATGAAATCGAGAAAATATTTGATAGATTTTATCGTGTTAGTAAATCAAAAAACCTTTTAAAAGGCTATGGTTTGGGACTTTCTATCACAAAAACAATACTTAATATTCATAACTTCACTATCAAAATCGAGAGTGCCGAAGAGAAATATACAAAAGTTATTGTGAGTTTTTAGAGGCACTTGCGAGTGGCTCTTTAATATAGAGTTTGCTTAAAATCAATATCATACTGTCAATTGATCTTTTATGTGTTGTTTCTTCTATTGTATGGTATCCAATAGTTGGGATTTGCATCGTCGTCCCTTGAATTTCACCTTTTGTTGCATCTATAATTCGCCCTAATTCGGTCGTACCTACGGAATATTTTTTAATTCCAAGAGCTTCTTTTTTAGCTTTTATGTACAAATCTTTATACTGAAATCGAATTTTGTTTTGTTTTGCTATTTTTTTTATTTTTGCTTTTAAAGGTGACCGAAAAACAGCATTTGAATCCCTATTTCTGAGGACTACATCAACATTTAAAATATCCTCCAAAGACTCAT
>CAMCYD010000096.1 GCA_945883785.1 Helicobacter pylori PMSS1 | reverse complement strand
AAATTCAAAGATTTTGAGTATGAATAGTAGCAATTATTAGATTTTCACTTTAAAAATCACTTTTTGTTCCATGCAAATGGTTATTTTTAAAGGGAAAAGATGATGATTGAAACTGTTTATAATCATTTGTTTGAATTTGCAAGTGGCTCAAGAAAATAAACAAATAAACATAATCCAAAGGAAGAATAATGCTTTCATCTCTAAATATTTCACAAAGAGTAGCAGCCGAGCATATAGATGGACCACTTTTAATCCTCGCAGGTGCTGGAAGTGGTAAAACAAAAACGATAACTACGAGGTTGGCATATCTTCTCTCATTAGGTATCGACCCAGCCTCAATTCTTACTTTGACATTTACAAATAAAGCAGCGACCCAGATGAGAAATAGGGCTTACAGTTTAATTGAGTCAATTCAATATCCGCCACTTCTTTGTACTTTTCATAAATTTGGACTCCTTTTTTTAAAATTTCATATTAGTAAACTTGGAAGAAAAAATAACTTTGTTATTATTGATAGCGATGATAGAAAAAAAATATTAAAGATGATAGACAAAGAGACGACAACCTCACTCCTTTCAGCTGAGATTTCAAAATTTAAAAATCTTATGATGACTCCAGCGGATGTAAAAAAAACTTCACAAGATAAGCTATATGCGAAAGTGGCTCAAGTGTACGAGCAATATGAAGAGTATTTGGTCAAAAATAATCTTGTGGATTTTGATGATTTGTTGCTTCTTACTTATAAAATTTTGAATGAAAATCAAGAGATAGCGATAGCAACGAGTGAAAGATACAAGTATATTATGGTAGATGAATATCAAGATACAAATGAACTCCAATATAAACTACTGAAAAAATTATGCACTGTTCACGATAATCTTTGTGTTGTGGGAGATGATGACCAAAGTATTTATGGTTGGAGAGGTGCAAATATTAAAAATATTCTTAATTTTGCTAGCACATTTGAAGGTGCGATAACGATTAAATTAGAAGAAAATTATCGTTCAACTGCTAAAATATTGGAGCATGCAAATTCTCTTATTGAACATAATCGTGATAGGCTTGGAAAAAAGCTTCGCTCACTAAGAGGTGTTGGAGAAGATGTAAAATTGTATGAATCAAACGATGAAAATGATGAAACAAGAAAGATAGCTGATGATGTAAAAAGACTTCTAAATAGTGGAGTGGATGCTGGAGAAATCGCGATACTTTATAGAGTAAATGCACTTAGTCGTGCTTTGGAGGAGGGATTTAACCGTGCTAGAATAAATTACAAACTAGTAGGTGGGATGAAATTTTACGAAAGAGCTGAAATCAAAGATTTGATAGCTTATTTTAGAGTGATAACAAATAAAAATGATAATTTTTCGATTAAAAGAATTATCAACAAACCAAAAAGAGGGATAGGACCTACAACTGTAGATAAACTAGAAGTTGAGGCTATCAATCTCAAAAAGTCTGTTTTTAATCTTATTGAAGAACTTGACAATAACGAATTAGCAAAATTTGTAGGAAAAAAGAATGCTATGACTTTGAAAGTTTTTATGGCATCTATTAAAGATTTGCAAGACATTTTGCAGACTTCAAAAATGAGATTTATTGATTTGTTTGATGAGGTGTTTGATTTTAAAGAGTTTTATCAAAATCAACCAGAAAGTGCCGATAGAATAGCAAATATTGATGAATTTTATGGATATTTGAGGGATTTTTTACTTCAAAATCTCGATTCAAATCTTGAAGATTTTTTAAATGAAATATCTTTGAAAAGCGATCAAGATGCTCTTGAAGATGATGCTGTTTCAATGATGAGTATCCATGCTTCAAAAGGGCTGGAGTATGAGTATGTTTTTGTCGTTGGAATGGAAGAGGGATTTTTCCCGCTTACAGGAGAGGGGACAAATACAGAAGAGGAGAGAAGACTTGGCTATGTTGCATTTACACGAGCAAAAGATAGATTGACTCTTAGTTCAGTGCATAGTAGATTTTATAAAGGGCGACGAACACAACTTGTAAAAAGTAGATTTTTGAGTGAATCAGGACTTATCGAAGGGAGTTTTAGTATCGAAAAAACAAGTGCTTTTAAAAAAGATGATATCGTGATGCACAAAATTTTTGGAATGGGTAGAGTTTTCGGAGTTCAAAAAGTTGGCAAAGATTTGAAACTTAATATCAATTTTGGTGGAACTAAAAGAGATATCTTATCATCATTTGTGGAAAAAATTTGATAATTAGTATTTGGTATTAACTTATTAGACAAACACTTGGAGAAAGGATAAAGTGAGTATGAATAGACTTTTTGTGGTAAAGAAACCAGTAAACATCAGTAGTAATTTTTATCTCAGTCGGATAAAACGAAAATACAAAGAAAAGGTAGCTGGTTTTAGTGGGACACTTGATCCTTTTGCTTGTGGATGTTTAATTGTTGCTTTTGGGAAATATCCGCAACTTTTTCGATTTCTCAAAAAAGCACCAAAAACATATAGAGCAACTATTTGGCTTGATGTGGAAAGTGCTAGTTTTGATATTGAAAATATTTTAAATATTGAAATAAACAATCATATTTTAGATGAAAAGATTATAGTTGAAGCACTTCAAAAATTAGTGGGGACTTTGGAGTATTTGCCACCAAAATATAGTGCCAAAAATATCGATGGGAAAAGAGCATATGAGATGGCACGAGATGGGATAGATTTTACGATGAAGCAGATAATCTCCCAAATTTATGAGGTAAAGTATATAAACTACAATCACCCATTTATAAGTTTTGATATCAAAGTAAGTGAGGGAAGCTATATAAGAAGCATTGCTCAAGTTTTGCTTGAGAGACTTGGAAGAATAGGGACTTTGTCTTATTTGGAGAGACTCAATGAGGGAAAATTCGTATTTCAAAATGAGATTCCACTCCATCCTTTGGAGTATCTTGATGTTCCGAAAAATATATATACTGGGACCAAAGAGTGGTTTATTATGGGGAAAAGATTGAATATTGAGTATTTTGAGATAAAAGATGATGGGAATTATTTGATTGTTTTTGATGATTTTTTTTCAATTATTGAGATAAAAGAAAACGAACCAAAATATCTTCTCAATAGAATCTATTTTGAAAATGAAATGGTGTAAAAAAATGACAAAAAAATCGTATGCAAAAGTAAATATTTTTCTTAAAATTGTTGGGAAAAGAGACCATTATCATGAGATAGCTTCACGGTTTGTGAGGGTTAAAAATCTTTTTGATGTGATTTCTTTTAAGGAAGAAAAATCTAATTCGTTTACACTTATTGGGGATTTTGGATGTACAGTAAAACAAAATACTATCTATAAAGCTTATACAGAACTATCAAAACTTTCTCCTTTGGTGATTGACTTTTTTCAAAATCATAAAGTTATTGTAGAGAAAAATATTCCAGAATTTGCAGGACTTGGTGGTGGAAGTAGTAACTGTGCTACTTTTATTTTGATGGTAAATAATGTTTGCAAACTCCAGCTTTCAAAAGATGAGATGGCAAAGTTGGGAGCTAATATTGGGGCAGATGTCCCTTTTTTTGTGTATGAGTTTGAGAGTGCAAATGTGAGTGGTATCGGAGAGATTGTAGAGAAATTTGAGGAAGAAAGCTTGGAAATCGAAACTTTCACTCCCAAAATCAAGTGTGATACTGGAGCTATTTTTCAAGAATTTAGGGAAAACTTCTACAAAGAGACCACAAAAGAGGAGAGAAAAAAACTTTTTGGGATGAAGAGTAAAGATGTATTAAAATCTTTAACAAGAGAGAATGCAAATGACTTGTATCTACCTGCTTGTTCTGCGTATCCTGCGCTAAAAGTTTTCGAACAAAATCAAAATTATTTTAGCGGAAGCGGAAGTAGTTTTTTTAGATTAAAATGTGTAGGTTAAAAATGGCAAAGAAAAAAGAAAACAATCAAAGAGAATTTGTAAATAGAAAAGTGTTTCATGATTATGAAGTGAGTGATGTAATCGAAGCTGGGATAGTTTTGGAAGGAAGTGAGGTGAAATCTATTCGAGCAGGTCGTGTAAACTTGCGAGATAGTTTTGTTCGGATTATGAAAAATGAGATATTTGTTTTTAATATGCATATTTCTCATCTTGAAACGGCACACGTTGCTTACAGACCAGACGAGAGTCGTCCACGAAAACTTCTTATTCATAGAAAGCAAATAAATAAAATGTTTCAAAAAGTGGCTAAAGAGGGTTACACAATAGTGGTAACGAAGCTTTATTTTGATGAAAAGAATTTTATTAAGCTCAATATTGGGATAGGAGCTGGAAAAAAACTTCATGATAAGAGGGATGCTTTGAAAGAGAAAGATTTGAAAAGAGAGAGTGATAGAGCTAAAAAAGAATGGAGTAGGTGATACTTAATAACCCATAACTATTAACAATATGTATAATATTAATAGACTTATAAAAATAAACAATATGTATAATATTTATAGCATTTTTTATTGATATTTGCTTTAAAATAGATATTTATAAGTTTTTATAAATTATACAAATATTCTTAGAAAGAAGGAGAAAATATGACAAATCAAGAATTAAAAGAGGAAGATTTAAAATATATTTTTCATCCTTGTACCCAGATGAAAGACCATGAAAAACTCCCTCTTATCTCTATCAAAAAAGCTTATGGGGTTTATTTGGAGGATTTTGAAGGAAATACTTATATTGATGGGATAAGCTCGTGGTGGGTCAATACTTTAGGTCATAGTAATAAGTTTATCAATGACAAAATAAAAGCTCAACTTGATGATTTAGAGCATATTTTGCTTGCTGGATTTACTCATAAGCCAGCTGTTGCATTGGCTAAAAAACTTGTAGAACTCACTCCAAAAGGGCTTGATAAGGTTTTTTTCGCTGATAATGGAAGTAGTGGAATTGAAGTAGCTTTGAAGATGGCATTTCATTATTTTTCAAATATGGGTGAAAAAAGAGAATATTTTGTTTCTTTGGAAAACTCTTATCATGGGGAAACAATTGGAGCTTTAAGTGTGAGTGATATGGGGCTTTATAAAGATGTGTATAATCCAATTTTGATACAAACGCTTCAAGCAAAAGCACCAAAAAATCAAACAAAAGATGAAGCAAATATTGCACTTTTGGATATGGAAAACCTCTTAAAAGAACGATACAAAAGTATCGCAGCGGTGATAGTTGAGCCACTTATTCAATGTGCTGGAAATATGAATATGTACCATAGTGACTATCTTGTGGGTTTGCGAAAACTATGCGATTTGTATAGTGTTTTTTTGATAGCTGATGAGGTGGCGGTTGGATTTGGAAGAACAGGAAAATTATTTGCTTGTGAATGGGCGGAGATAACCCCCGATTTTATGATACTCAGTAAAGGACTTACGGCTGGATATTTGCCTTTGAGCGTCGTGATGCTTAAACAAAAAATATATGATGCCTTTTATTGTGAGTATGATACAAAGGGAGTTCGCTCTTTTTTACATTCTCATAGTTATACTGGAAATCCTCTTTCATGTACAGCAGCACTTGCTGGGTTAGAGTTTCTAGAAAATGAAAATATTTTGGAAAATAATAAAGAAACTATATCATTTATACAAAATCAACTGGAACGATTGGAAGAGTGTGAAAATATTGCAAATATAAGGCAACAAGGGATGGTGTGTGCTTTTGAAATCGTTGGCTATAAAAGTGAAGAGAGGATTGGACTACAATTTTACGAGTATGCCTTGAATATGGGAGTCATCCTTCGACCGCTTGGAAATACTATCTATTTTATGCCACCTTATATAATCACACAAGAGGAAATAGTAAAAGTTTTTGATGTAATAATTGAGTCTTTACAAACTCTAAAAAAGCTATAACCTCTTTTTTAGAGGTTAATTAGCTGAAGGCACTTAATTGAAGAGAAATTTATTCTTTATTTCTTAAGATATTTGCTCCAAGAGCTGTCAATTTTTCTTCTAATCTATCATATCCTCTATCTAGGTGATAAATTCTATGCACTCTTGTTTCTTCTTCTGCCACAAGTGCAGCTAAAACCAAAGCACTACTAGCTCGTAAATCTGTAGCCATAACATCTGTACCAAAGAGTTTATTTGGAGTTCCTACAACCGTAGCAACCGTACCATTTAGGCTTATGTCAGCACCCATTCGAGAGAGTTCACTTACATGCATAAATCTATTTTCAAAAAGTTTTTCATCGATGATACTTACACCCTCAGCCATAGTGCAAAGTGCCATAAACTGAGCTTGCATATCTGTTGGAAATCCTGGGTATTCTGTTGTTGTGATGTGAATTGATTTTATTTTTGTTGCAGGCAAAATTGTAACTGAATTTTCATCTCTTTCTATTCCAAATCCCATATCTTCTAGTTTTGATAATATCGCTTCAAGATGTTTTGGAATAACATTTGTTATTTTTAAAACACTATTTGTAATAGCTCCAGCACAAAGATAAGTTCCAGCTTCTATTCTATCAGGAATAATTTTAAATGGTTTGAATTCTAAAAGTTGCCCACCATTGCCAACAATTTCTAAAGTGTTTGTCCCTATACCAGAGATTTCTACTCCAGCATCTCTCAAAACTTCACAAAGTTGCACAACTTCAGGCTCTTTTGCTGCATTTATAATAGTAGTATTTCCATGAGCTAAAGCCGCAGCCATTACTATATTTTCAGTTCCAGTTACTGTAATTTTATCAAATACTATTGTCGCACCTTTAAGTCCATTTGGTGCAGTTGCTTTTATATAACCAGCTTGTATCTCTATAGTGGCACCCATATGTTCAAGAGCTTTCAAATGTAAATCCACAGGTCTTTGCCCAATAGCACAACCACCAGGAAGAGAGACTTCACAATGCCCAAATCTAGCAAGTAATGGACCAAGTACCAAAATAGAAGCTCTCATTGTTTTTACGATATCGTAAGTTGCTTGTGTTTTATTGAGTTCAGTTGTATTGATAGTGATATCATTTACTTTGTGGTCAAATTTTGCACCAAGCATTCTTAACAGTTTTAGAAGTGTTTTAATATCTACTACATTTGGTAAGTTTGAGATAACTACATTGTTTGAAGCTAAGATTGTTGCTGCTAAAAGTGGCAGTGCGGCATTTTTTGCCCCTGTGATTTCAACGCTTCCTTGTAAATTTGTTTTCCCGATAATTTTTAGATAATCCATTTTATATTTCCTTTTTTTAATTTTAATTGTTTTATTGGTTGCAAGAACTTACAATTTCTCGTAACACCTCATACACTCTATACACTGAAGCTATTTCACATTTTTCCCTATTTCCATGTGGAAAAAAGATATTTGGACCTATTGAAGTCACAAGCATTTGAGGGTATTTGTCTTTAAAGATGGCACATTCAAGTCCAGCATGTACCGCTTCAAAAGATGCTTCAGCGTTGTACTTTTTATAAATCCCTAAAACAGTTTTAGAAAAGTTATTGATTTCTGGCTTCCAAGCTGGATATTTTCCATTTGTAGAGACTTCAAAATCAAAGCTTTTTAGCTCTTGTTGTGTAAAAACTTTGATTAGATTAAGTTCATTATTATCCATACTTCTTGCACTTAAAGAGATTTTTATCCCATCAATTGTGGTTTCGATTATTGATAGGTTGATAGAGGTTTTCGGGATATGAAGTTCATCATCAAATTCTCTCACACCATTTTGAAAAAGGATGAGAAACTCTAATGCACTACTATCAAATTTTTTATAGTGCTCACTCCTAGTATCTATTTTTTCAATTTTCATATTTGTATGAGTTGCTTTTGGTTCACTATTTGAAGCGATGATAGCTTTGCATTTTTTTGGGATAGAATTTATCCTTTCTCCCCCATTGATATCAAGAAGTTCACCCTTGCACCCTTCGATAGCTGAAACCACAAGTTTGAGTGCATTTGGAATATTTTTATCGATATCCACTCCACTATGACCACCTTGAAGATTGTCTATTGAAATCTCATAGAGTGTTTTGTTTTCATCATTTTGTACGATTTTAGTATTGGTAAAAGTTCCAAAAATATCAACTCCACCAGCACAACCGATACAAATTCGGCTCTCCTCTTCACTATCAAGATTGAGCATAAATTCTGAAACAAGTGGAAGTTCTAAATGATTTGCCCCGATAAGCCCAATCTCTTCATCACTTGTAAATAAAAACTCACAATTTACATTGTCACTCATAAGTGCTAACATATAAGCACACCCAATTCCATTATCAGCACCAAGTGTCGAATCAACTGCCGTTAAATAACCATCAACTTCAACGATTTTAGGGATTTTTCCATTTTCTAAACAAACCATATCATAATGAGATTGTAAGCAAATTTTTGGTGCTACATCCTCTTTATAACAAAGGATATTTTTAGCCTCATCAATTTTGCATTGATAGTTGTGAGTTTTTGCAAAATCAACCATAAAATCTATAAATGGCTGATGAGTGCCACTACATCTTTGTATTTTTGTAATCTCTTTAAATAGGTTTATTATCATGGTCGCGATTATATCAAATCAAAGATTAAGAAAGTTGAGTTTCATCATGGGTTATTTTATATAGGGATATGTATAGCCATCAGAAAGCAAATTACTGTTTCCAAAATCCCATACTTCTTGCTTTCCTCCTCTTGCTTCTTATAAATCCCCACCTAACCTCTCATATTCTTTAAGTTTTTCCAAAACTTTATCCATAAAATCAATTGGTGCAAAGGGGAGTAGCTCTACAAATTTTGCTATCTTCTTATCGGTTGTTTGGATATCCATAATCGCTTTGTCGTAACTTACCCCTACATTATTTTTGATTTGTGAGTTGATAAAATGACTAAAATACTCCAACTCCTCTTTTGAAGCATTTTGTAAAAAGTGTTTAAAACATCGTTTTCTTGTTTTTGAAGTGGTATCAAAGAGTTCTTGTTCGGTAACATCAAGTACATCCGCTACATAAGTTATAAGTTCTACTGGTATATTTATTCTTCCATTTAAATAACTATAAATAGCTGATAACGATGGCACCTCTTTAATCCTACTAACAGTAGGTTTTAAATCTAATAATTTTTGAGCAAACTCTTTTCTTGTCATCCCTTTTTGTTTTATGAGTTTATTGATATTTTCTTGAATTGGAAGCATAAAAGTACACCTTATCTTTTTTATTACAATTCAACAATAATCTATCAACGAAACATTTCAAACCAATAAACCTATTGTTCATATTGTTGATAGAGAAGCTGATAGTGTAGGATTTATGAGGGAGTTAACCACTGTTGGTTCTCTCTTTTTGATTAGAGCAAAAGATAATTCCAAAGTAGAGTATAAAGATC
>CAMCYD010000095.1 GCA_945883785.1 Helicobacter pylori PMSS1 | reverse complement strand
AATTCAAACAAATGATTATAAACAGTTTCAATCATCATCTTTCCTCTTTAAAAATAACCATTTGCATGGAGCAAAAAGTGATTTTTAAAGGGGAAATCTAATAATTGCTACTATTCATACTCAAAATCTTTGAATTTGCAAGTGGCTCATAATTTTAAAAATATTATTTGGAGTTTCTATTATGGTTTTACATAGTCCTTTTTATTCTCTTGTTACCTTACCTCTTGTTATGAATGATTTACTAATAGATACGATTGTACTTCACGTTTAAGATCTTCTGTTATAGAGAGTAAGTCTTGTAAAGTTATATCAATATTGTTCAAAATTTCTCCCCTTTTTTATATCAATAATTACAGCTAAAAAGTACTCATAAACACTGTAAATTAGGTATTTTGTAGAGACAAATAATGAAAAGATTTTAGTGAATTTTGTTTAACGTTTTTATGATTATTTTAGGTTTTGAGTTTGTGTTTCGATTTTGGGTGCTGAATGGCTACAAAATAACAAAAGAAACAACCAATAAAGCAATAGAGGAAGTAAATGTCTCCAGCTAACGAATCCCTAAAAAGAGTTTAATTAGTTGGAGACACTTAAAAATAACTACACACTATCCTATGGCTAATTTAAAACAACTGCAAAAGAGTTTCAAGATATTATCTTAGATCATTGGGGGATAGAAATATACCATTATCATGCAGATATGCTAACCAAAGAAGATAAACATATCCGTTATGTTGATTCATTTAGTATAGCAATCTTTAGAAGCTTTGCGGTCAATCTTTATCAACTCTTTTTTAATATCCACAAAGAGGAAAAGATAATAGTTGAAAATATCCAAACAAAGAAGCCGTTAACTATGGCTAGAATCAAAAGATATTGTGAAAATTCAGATATTTTTATATCTGATCTATTTGAACTATAAAAATTCTATACATCTTTTTACCTATGAGATCTTTTCTTAAAAGACTCCCAATAAGCTCATCTCTACTTTTTATGATTTTTAAGAGATTTCAAGAAAAATCCTCTAAATCAATAAAAAACTTTGTATGTTTTACAATGACTATTTCTAGATAAAGTAAATAATAGCTCTTTTGTAGTGGAAAATAGATTATTTTATTTTATCGTCGGATTTACCTGTTTAATTTGTATAAATAACTTGTCTAATATTTTCTTTGTCCGTATTTCTCATCTCGTCATACAATTTTTGGGATTTTAGCTTATCTTCATGAGACACTGGCACTCTGATTGATTTGTATTCAACCAAAACATCATCTTTGTACACACCACTTACGGTTGCATATACCCAATAATATCCTGTGTCTTTTCGTAAATTTTTTACAAAACCTTCCCATTTTCTTTGACTTAGTAATTTTTGCCACATATCACCAAAGGCTTTTTTGGGCATATCTGGATGTCTTACAATATTGTGTGACTGCCCTATAAGTTCATCAATATCATAGCCACTGATTTTTGCAAAAGTTTCATTTGCATAAGTTATTACCCCTTTTAAATCAGTTCTTGAAATAATAAGTTCTCCGCTTGGGACTATTGTTTCAACTAGAAATTCACTTCTATTATATTCCATCTTTTTTTCCTTTAACTAATCTTGTCAAATTCAGCTGCAAAACCTTCAAGGTCTTTTTTTCTTAAATCACCTCTATACAAGATTTTATCAACATCAACCGTATCATCATTTAACATTTTTGGAACCACATCACTATTTTCTAGTACTTCCATATGCTCATTGAGTTCATCTTCACTATAAGCCATTTGCATATCAGCACTTATTACATGAGGAATAGCTTCAATAATTTTCAATTTTTCGAGCTCTTCTTTGACTCCATTTCCCTCGATAGTGATGATGATTTGACCTTTTTCATCATGTAAATGATAATCACATGCTGGACAATTTTTTAAAGCTTCAACAACTTCACTAAGATATTTTGGAACCGTTTTTACTACTATACTTGAGATATTCATCGTTTTTTTCCTAACTTAAAATAATTTATTTTTTTACTATCACTACTTATGAAGAGTTCATCTTCCCCATGAAATAAGATTTGTGTCATTGTTGCTTCTTGCCCCCTTAGATTATAAAGATAAGTCTTAGTAAGGGTATTAAAAACTAAAACTTCATTGTTCTCATTGTATGCTATTGCCCCTAATGTTGCTTTTGGACTCAAAGCACAACTGTAAAGTAAAAAAGTAAAATCCAAACTATAGGACTTATTTTTTTGATATAAAACTGCTTTTCTATCTTGCCCAGCTGTCAATATCATCCCTTGTTTATAATCAAGCTGATACACTTTGTCAAGGTTGATAGCTGTTAATTGTCGCATGATTTTTCCAGTTGCTACATCTAAAATTCTAACTATTCCGCTTTCATCTGTAGAAGCAATTGTTTTTTTATCTTCACTCAGGATAAAATGAGAAAAAGCAGAGGCACTTACTTGGGTTAGATAACTTTGTTTGTTTGTTTTTATATCGTAAAGTCCTATTTGATTACTTAAAAGTGCAAATATAATTTTATCTTTGGAGACAAAATTAGCTTTTTGTATAAACATTTTTTGAGCTACTGTTATGACATTTTTAAGTTGATTGTTTTGATACATATAGAGATTTCGATATCCTTTTTCCCCTTGTGAGGTTATTAAAATCATATCGTCAAGAACATCCACAGAATAAACTTTAGCTCGGATACTCTCACCCATAAAATCTTTGATAGATGGAATTGTGACAGTTTTGATAATCTTTCTTTTTGTGATATCGAAAATCTCAACCGTTCCGCCTTCGGTTCCTGCATACAATGTATTATTTTGCAATACCATACTTTGAACTCCACTTGTTGCCAATAATGAGTAGCTTGGTTTGAGTGTTTCGACTCCGTAAGAGGTAATGCAAAAAATAAGGATTAAAAATATTTTTTTCATTCACCCTCGTCTATTTTTTGTTTCATTTGAGCCATTTGTTGATGTAACTCATAAAAATGTTCAGAACTTACATCACTATTTTTACTCCATACAACTTCCACTATATTATCGTATTCGCTTCCCATTTGAGATAATTTATCTTCAAAATCATCCATATTCGCACAAAGAACCGAACTATCTTTCATCGTATCGCTTAGTCGTATACACCAACCACCAGCACCATCTTCTTCAACATTTGCCCTAAATTCTACTGCCATATTTACTCCATTTATTTAAGATTTTTGGTTTGGATTATTAAGTATCTCCAACTAATTAATCTCTAAAAAAAGTGTAAGTCAAAGCACCATTCCTTTGTTGGAATTTTTTGACTTATTACTGTAAGTCTACGAATTGCCACCTTGTGCTGGTATTTCATCTTAAACTCTTTTTTGTAGAGGTTAATTAGTTGGAGACACTAATCGCATCACTTGGACAGACGCGTATACAAAATCCACAATTTGTACATTTAAGTGGGTTTATCGTTGGTCTAAATATACCCAAAAATTCTATCGCATCATCTAAACATGGGTCTTTGCAAGAAAAACACATAGTATTATGCCAGCTCATACATTTTAGAATATCTATCTTTATAGAAGTTTCTATTTTATTTTTATATTCAATCTTTAATACATCTGTTGGACAAGCATTTGCACATGCATCACAATAAGTACAGCCACCAAGACCAAAGTCAATGGCGGGAGTTTTATCTTCAAGTATTATGATAATTTTTTCTTCACAAAAAGTACTGCATTTACCATCACAATGCATACACTCTTTGGTAAAAAAAGATTCTTTATTTTTTGATTCTTCATCATTTCTACAATAATACGGGGGTCTTATAATAATTTTCTTTTCATCTTTTTTTGTTGTAAAAGATGAAAAAAGGGAACCAAAAAGTTCTCTTCTTTCCATAATGTTCTAATCCTTAAGTGTGTCTAAACCTTCAGTAAGTTGAGAACCATTCCAGTTAGATTTATTCGCTCCATTTTTATCTGTAAATTTAGCTTTAAAAGTATTAGCAACTAGCTCTCCAGTACTTTGGGGAGCATGACAAGCACTACAATTAAATCTTGCATTCGATAGAGCATCTAATTGTTTTATCGATATTTCATTTTTCATAGTATCTGCCGTGTTTACGATAATTCCATCATCATTTCTCATTTTTGGTCTAAAATCTGTAAAATGAGATTTTGGAATTACTGTTGCTTTCATCCCCATCTCTTTTGCAGCAGCAGGCATATGACAAGTTATACATTGATTATCACTGATTGTAATTGGCAACATTCCTTCTGTATCATGTGGTATCATCGGTGGTGCATCTTGAAATGCTCGTTTGATTTTATGTCCACTTCCTGGGCTTTTTTTACCATACTTTGTTAATTCTGGCTTAGCACTATCTTCATTTTCCAAATCACCTGTTCTAAGACCAAATGAATCTTCACTTTTTACTATTTTGGCAGGTTTTTCACCGCTACCATAAGCAACAACAAACAACATAGACACAGTAACTAGACTAAGAGTTATCTTAGAAAATACATTTTTCATATCCATCTCCTTAATTTTTTTAGCTCCGCTAACAGCAAGCTAAGGTTCCAAAAATGAAGGCAACCTCCATTTGATTTTTTTCATTTTGTGTCGAACAAGTACAGCACAAAATCACTCCTAAACTGAAATCAGATGATTTCGTGTTTATTTTTATTATTTTTTTGTGTTATTAAATCTCTCAGTGAAAAATTCAATGCATCATCGTCACACACTTCTATACATCTAGCGCAATTTGTACATTCACCATTCAGTACTTGCTCGGTTGATTTTCCAACCATAAATAGTACTTGATTTTCTGGACAAACTTCTTTGCATTTCATGCAGAGTGTACATTTTTCTTCTTCATGTCTTACTCTTACTAATGAGTATTTTCCGACAAGAGAATAAAATCCACCCAGTGGACAAATGTGACCACACCAACCATTTTTCAGAACAAAAAGATCAAAAAGAAAGATTATAATCATCGCACTCAAGCCAAAACCTAATCCAAAAATAATCCCTCTATGAACCATAGAAACAGGAGAGATAAATTCAAAAGCAGTTACTCCTATGGCAAATGATATCACCAAACTCATAGCTATTACCCAATATCTCATATTTCTCGAAGCAGGTTGTTTTTTCTGAATTTGATTGAAACCAAATTTATTTCTTATGTAACTGGCACCATCTGTAATGACATTTACGGGACAAACCCAACTACAAAAAGCTCGTCCACCAACAATCCCATAGAAAAAAAAGACAACCAAAGCACCCACAAAAATATCGGTAGTGATAATAGCACCAGCAGCAAACATCTGCATAACTGCATATGGGTCACTCATAGGAATGATACCAAACACCAAAGACGAACTTAAGTTTCCAACTAAGAAATCCCAACCCCATGCATTTGCACCAAAATAAAGCACCATTAATGATGTTTGAGTTAACCTTCTCAATAATAAATATTTATTTTTAATTATTTTTTTAATCATTTAATAAATCTCCCATATCATTGAGTGAATCAACTGCTTTCTCTTGACTAATGGCGGTAGTTGTAGTTTCAGCAGTTGCTGTTTCTACTCTAGCGTCATCTGCCGAGTCCCAACCTTTAATATAATGATCACCAGCCTTACCAAGTACTAATTCTCTAGGAAGTACAACAATAGAAGCCTTCTCAGTAACACAAGCTCTCTCACAAAGTCCACATCCCGTACAAGTGTCACTATCTACAATTGGTTTAAGATAGGCATGTTTCCCTGTCCTTTCATTTTTCGTATATTCTAGTTTTATAGCAACATCTAAAAGTGGACAAGCTCTATAGCAAGCATCGCATTGGATACCCCAAAAAGCGATACAATTTTTACTATCAACAACTGCCACACCCATCTCTGCTTTGTTTATATCAAGTTTATTATCAGTTCTTACTTTTGCAATATCCAAAGCCCCACTAGGACAAACAGGAACACACGGAATATCTACACACATATAGCAAGGAATTTCTCGCGGTGTAAAATAAGGTGTCCCGATAGGTTTGTTATCTCCCGGTTTTGCCAAAACTAATGTATGAAAAGGGCAAGCTTCTACACACATCCCACATTTGATACAAGTACTTAAAAAGTCCTTTTCTTTTAATGCTCCAGGCGGTCTTAAAATCAATCGATTTGCAGTAACTTCATCAACATAAGCACTCCAAATAAGTCCACCCATAGCAGCCAAACCAGTGGCTCTTGCTATGCTTAGGAAAAATTTTCTTCTTTCACTTATTGGTTCATGTGTTATTTTTATCTCTTTTTGTTTTTGTTCTGTACTATTCAAAGTAATACATCACCCTTACGCTTTATATATCTTAACTGCACATTTTTTATAATCTGTTTGACCAGATTGTGGGCAAGTTGCATCAAGACATACTTTGTTTATAAATACTTTTTCGTCAAACCAAGGCACAAAAACAAGTCCACGAGATGGTCTATTTCGCCCTCTTGTTTCAACTCTAGCTTTTACTTTTCCACGTCTACTTTCTACCCAACAAAGCTCACCTTGTTTTACACCATAAGTATCGGCATCTTTTGGATGCATATAACAAAGTGCTTCAGGAACTGCACGATAAAGTTCAGGAACCCTCATAGTCATTGTTCCACTATGCCAATGTTCAAGAACTCTCCCCGTACAAAGCCAAACTGGATATGCAGTATCTGGCATTTCCGGTGGATCCATATATGGTCTTGCAAAAATCTTCGCTTTATTTGGTAATGGTTTAGGCTTACCATCTTTGTCAGTGATACCTTTTAGATTACCCTGTTTGAGTGCTTTTGCTAAAGTACCATAAAATGCAAACTCATCACCAGCTGCTGCTGCTTTTTTTGCATATGGGTCGTATTTAACATTAAATCTCCATTGAGTTTCTTTCCCATCAACAACAGGCCATTTGAGTCCTCTTACTCTATGATAAGTATCAAAATCAGCTAAATCATGTCCGTGTCCTCGTCCAAAACCTGCATATTCTTCAAATAAGTATTTTTGCAAAAAGAATCCATAACCTGTAAATACTTTACCATCACTTCCAACTACATTTCTGCTATCTCCGTATCCTTCAGAATTATCAAAGCCTTTTTGGATTGGGTCTTTTTGGTCAAGCTTATAGCTTTTTGCTCTATCATTTGCAAACAAAATCTCATACATCGTTGTATTTTCGTCGTATCCCATAGCTTTTGCTTTTTCGATTACACTTGGAAGTTTGTTTGGATTTCCATTTGCATCTTTTCCTCGAAGCGGTTGTTCACCCCAAACATCTTTTACAGTAAATCTTTTTGATAATTCAACCCATTGCCAAGTATCACTCATCGCATCACCTACTGGTAATACTTGTTGTCTCCAAAGCTGTGTTCTTCTTTCAGCATTTCCATATCCACCCCATTTTTCATAAATCATCGCCGATGGCAGTACAAGGTCAGAAACTTTCGCTGAAATTCCAGGATAACCGTCTGAAGTTACTATGAAGTTATCCATCTCTCTAGCTGCTTTTATCCAGTGACTTGCACTTGCTGTATCTTGGTATGGATTACAAACATTTACCCAAGCAAATTTCATATTTCCATCTTCAATATCTCTATGGATTTTCATAATATGTTGATTTCCAATTGGATTAATCGTACCCTCTGGTACTTTCCAACCTTTTTCTGTAATTTCTCTATGTTTTGGGATAGCAGTCATCATATCACAAGGTAATCTATGCGTAAATGTACCGACCTCTCTAGCTGTTCCACAAGCCGATGGTTGTCCTGTAAGTGAAAATGCTCCACTACCTGGTTTAGCTTGTTTGTTTAGTAAAAAGTGAACATTGTAAGAAAGTGTATTTACCCAAGTTCCTCTTGTGTGTTGGTTCATCCCCATTGTCCAGAAACTTACCACTTTTCTATCTTTTTCAATATAGTACGATGCTAAAGTTTCTAATTTTTTCTTAAATTCTTCAATATCTTCATCTGGATTTCCTTTAGAGATTTTTGCTACATAATCGAGTGTATAAGGCTCCAAGAATGTTTTATACTCTTCAAAAGATATCTCCCAGTGTTTTAAAGGTTCAGGTTTTCCATCAACCATTGGTGTTTCATTTTTCATTACATCACCCTCTTTGTACCCATAAGGTGCAAGTGCTGGTGCCTCTTTTGCTGAAACTACTTTTGACATCTCTTTGTTGATTGTTTCCATCTCAAGTGCTGAGTATTTCCCATCTTTGATAGATTTTTCATTGCTTTTTCTCATCCCGTAACCGATATTTATAGGACTTGCAGCAAAAACCATATGTTTATTTACAAAATCCCAATCGATAGCTTCTGGATGATTGTAAACTATCTCATGCGCGATATAGTTCCAAAGCGCAAGGTCAGTATTTGGTGAGAAGATAATCTCTATATCAGCTAAATCTGAAGTTCTATGTCTATAAGTTGACATATTGATAACTTTCACTTTGTCTGGATTTGACAATTTTCTATCTGTTACCCTTGACCAAAGAATTGGGTGCATTTCCGCCATATTTGAACCCCATGAAACGATTGTGTCTGTTAATTCAATATCATCATAACAACCACTTGGCTCATCTATTCCAAAAGTTTGATAAAAACCAACAACCGCCGAAGCCATACAATGTCTTGCATTTGGGTCGATTGCATTAGATCTAAATCCAGCTTTCATCATTTTTTGAGCTGCATACCCTTCCATAATTGTGTATTGTCCAGAAGCAAATACACCAACACCCTCAGGTCCACTATGTTTTAAAGCAATTTTGATATGTTTTTCCATCTCATCAAATGCTCTTTTCCAAGTAATTGGTGCAAATTTTCCTTTTTTATCAAACTCACCTTTATCATTCATTCTTAAAAGTGGTTGTTTTAATCTATCAGCTCCATACATAATTTTCGCATTAAAATACCCCTTGATACAGTTCAACCCTCTATTTACAGGTGCTGCTGGGTCTCCTTTTACTGCTACAATTTTTCCATCTTTTGTAGCCAACATAATCCCACACCCTGTACCACAAAATCTACAAGCTGCTTTATCCCATCTCCAACCACTTTGAGCCGTTTTAGATGCTGCTTGCAAACTAGCGGGTACAGTGATACCAACAGCTGCCGCTGCACTAGCTGCTGCTGAACTTTTTAAGAAATCTCTTCTTGAAAGTGCCATACAATTCTCCTCTTTTAAATTTTTTAAACGCCATAATTTTAACGAGATGAAAAGAGTTAAAACTTGACTTTGGTCAAAATAGGTGCTTATTTTTGTATTTTTTCTCTAAGAATAATATTTAATTTACATTTAAGAAAATAGGAATAAATAAGTGCCTCTGGCTCATTCACCTCTACAAAAAAAGAGTTCAAGATGAAGTGCCATTATGAGGTAGAAATTGCTAGATTTACGGTAGTTAAGTTGAGAAGTTCTAACGAAGTAATGCCAAATCAAACAACAAGACAATAGTTCCACCCCTCGGACAAAAAGCCTAAATTTATTATTTTATCTTTTTGTTTTAGTATTGAGTCACTTGCAAATTCAAACAAATGATTATAAACAGTTTCAATCATCATCT
>CAMCYD010000094.1 GCA_945883785.1 Helicobacter pylori PMSS1 | reverse complement strand
TATCCCCATCTTTGACGAAACAACACTCGATGATTTATCCATTTAAAAACCAACTCTTTATCAAAACTACTATTGCACTCTATTTTGGAACATTGCCCTTTTGGCTCGTTCCCTAGATACTCTTTTGGAGCAACAACCACTTTTCGCCCCATAAAAGGTGGATTATAATTTTTATGGTTATTCAATAATTTTGGAGTATGAAGTGAAGAGTCAAATACAACTTTCTCCTCTTTTTCTACTCCACTTTCCACAATCAAATCAGCTGCCATATTGGTATCCACTTTACTAAAATCGCCATTGGAAGCTTCAAGTCTTTGCATAGCTACTACACCATCAAAAGCATCTCTACAATAAAAAATCGGTCCATCATAAATAGGTCGGCAAAAATCATCGACAAATTGTTTGGTTAAAGCTGCTCCACCAATTAAAACAGGTAAAGATATCCCAGCTTCTTTTAAAACTTCAAGATTACTCCTCATCTCATTTGTTGATTTTACCAAAAGTCCACTCATCCCAATAGCCATAGCATTACACTCTTTGGAAACTTTTATAAAATCATCGATACTCACTTTTATCCCAATATTCACCACTTTAAAGCCATTGTTTGAGAGGATAATATCAACTAGATTTTTCCCAACATCATGTACATCCCCTTTGACTGTTCCCAAAACTAAAGTGGTATCGCTCTCTTTTTCTATTTTAGGAAGATATGGTTGAAGTGCATCGACACAAGCTTTCATAGTTTCAGCACTTTGAAGTACAAATGGTAGTTGCATTTGACCATTTCCAAAAAGTTCCCCAATTATTTTCATCCCATCTATCAACCACTCATTGACAATAATCTCAGCCCCAACCTCATCTTTGACCTCCAAAGCCAAAGCGATAATTTTCTCTTTTGCCCCATCAAGGAGGAGTTTTTTGATTTTTTCATCATTTGAAAGTTTTGCAAACTCCTCATCAGTTTGTTCTGCAACCGCTTCAATATCGCTAAAATGTTCAATAAATGCAAAAAGAGGGTCACCATTTTCTCGCCTATTAAATAGTAAATCTTCACAAGCTTTAATATCCTCATCTCTCATTTTATGTCTTGGAACGAGGTGTTTTACATTTACAATCGCTGAGCTTAGTCCAGCCTCAATACAGTGATGTAAAAAGATTGAATTTAGATAAACCCTAGCTTTGGCATCAAGTCCAAAAGAGATATTTGAAAGCCCTAAAGTTGTCCCAACTTCTGGGTGCATTGTAGTAAACTCTCTTATCGCTTCAATTGTTGACATACCAGCAGTATGATACTCTTCATCACCCGAACCAATAGTAAAAACAAGCATATCAAAAACTAAATCTTCAGGGTCAATCCCGTGAACATTTACAGCTCTTTGGTAGATTCGCTCCGCGATCTCCACTTTTTTTTCAAATGTTTTTGCCATCGCAACTTCATCTATCACAAGGCAAACCAAACTTGCTCCAAATCTTTTTGCTAAGGTACAAATCTCATCAAATCTCTCTATCCCATCTTCAAGGTTCACTGAGTTGATAATCGCTTTTCCACCGATAAGTTTCAAAGCCTCTTCAAGAGCTTTAATCTGTGTACTATCTGGCATAAGTGGAAGTGCTATTTTTTGTGCATAAAGTGAAACCACCTCATTCATATCTTTTGTTTCGTCTCGTCCAGCAAATCCAACACTCACATCAATCACATGAGCCCCAGCTCGCACTTGCTCTTGAGCAACACTGAGAGTCGCTTCATAGTCATTTGCCTTTAAGAGTTCCCTAAAAGCTTTACTTCCAGTTGCATTACTTCTCTCCCCAATTAAAAGTGGAGCTGGTTTTTGTTTGAGTGGAACAGTGGTAAAAAGGGAAGCTAAACTTTTTGGATGATTTCCTAGTGCTATTTTAGGAGTCATTTTTGAAACTGCTTCACTTAAGGCTTTGATATGAGCTGGTGTTGTTCCGCAACATCCACCAAGGAAAGATACCCCATTGTAGAGCATAAATGTTTGCTCAATTTGTGCAAACTCATCAGCTCCCATAGGATAAAAAGTTTTTCCACCTCTATTTTGAGGAAGTCCAGCATTTGCATGGACGGAGAGTGGTTTATTTGAGATGTTCGATAGGATTTCAATATGTTTTTTTACCTGTTCAGGTCCAGTTCCACAGTTAAATCCCAAAGATAAAATATCAAAAGGCTCTAAAATAGTAGCTATCGTATTTGCATCAGTTCCAATAAGCATCGTACCACTAAGCTCAATCGTCACACTTACCATTATTGGAATTTGAGGTGCCGTGTCGCTTAAAGCATGAAGTGCTACTTTTATTTGTAGTGGGTCTTGGCAAGTTTCCACCAAAAAGACATCAACTCCACCATCAACTAACCCTTTAGCCATAGTAACATACCCACGATACATCGTATCATAATCGATATGTTTCAGACTCGGCAACTTTGTCCCTGGTCCAATTGAGCCCAAAACAAATCGTGGCTTTTCACTCGTTTCATATTTTTGGCAAATCTTTTTAACATGCTCTGCACCTAGCTTTGAAAGCTCATAACTTCGATGTCCCATTTCGTATTCATCAAGCACCCAATCCATAGAACCAAAAGTATTGGTTTTAATCATATCAGCCCCAGCAAGAGCATAATTTTCGTGGATTTGTTCCAAAATCTCTGGTGCTGTTGCATTTAAAAGTTCATTGCAACCCTCTTGATTTTTCCCATTTTCGTCCATCCAGGCGGACTCAGGAATATCAAATAACTGAAGTTCGGTTCCCATTGCCCCATCTATTACAAGAGGTCTTTTTTTTATTAAATTTAGTATTTTGTTTTTCATAAGGTTTGCATTTTACACAAACTAGATTTAAGGCTTTATAATAGCTTTTTTGTTACAATCTAGCTTAATCAAAAACTTCAGGGATTTTATATGAAAAAACCAATTTTAATAACTTTTATTATCTTTTTTGTACTTGGATTTATTATTTCAATTGCTCTCTCGTATGATAAAGAAAGACGAATAGATATGTACCTACAAAATCTACTCAAACAATCAAATACCCAATACACTGTAACCTATAAAAATTATGACCTTCTTTCTCAAAGTATTTACAATACAATAATCAGTAATCCAAAAGTGATAGAACAAATCACCAAAGCTTCAAAAACAACTTCTCTTACAGAACAAGACACTATCCGAAAAGATTTGCACAACTCACTAGCCCAAATTTATACAGATTGGAATGCTATCGGCATCAAACAACTTCACTTTCATCTCAAAAATAATGTAAGTTTCTTGCGAATGCACTCACCAAATCATTTTGGAGATGATTTAACAAACTTTCGATATAGCATACGAACAACAAACGCAACCCAAACAACAACACATGGTTTAGAGATGGGGAAACTCGATAGTGGTTTTCGATTTGTGTATCCTTTATTTGATGATAATGCAAATCATATTGGAAGTGTTGAAGTATCTATTGCTATTGAGGATTTTTTAAAAAAACTTGAAGATTCTTTTCATGCGAAAGTTGATTTTATAATCAATAAGCAATTAGTTGATGTCACTGCATTTGAGAATAGTGTTGACACTCTGTACCTTCCTACAGAGATATCTCCGCTATTTTACAAACTGAACAAAGATATGGGAGAGTATAATTCCTCCAGAATTTCAAAAGCTCAACTCAATACCATTCATACAAAATTAGCCAACAACGAAGCCTTTTCTATCTATTTTAGGTCTAAAAACGGGGATTATGATGTTGTTACATTTTTACCTATCAAAAACATACAAGGTGATAAAACGATTGCTTACATGGTAAAACATATGCAAAACGATTATATTGAGGAGTTGCAAAATGATTATTATTTGGTCCTCTCTTTGGTTCTTTTCATTTTAGCTGGTATCTTATTTTATGCCTACAAAGATTATAAATACAAACAAAATCTTACCCTTAGTTTCGAAACTATCCATAAACAAAAACAGGAACTTACAGAATCCATAGAGGAACTTGAAAGACAAAATGTCCAAATAGCAACCTCAATAGAGGAGAGTCGCAAAAAAGACACAATGATTGCAGAACAGTCAAGGCTGGCTTCTTTAGGGGAAATGATTGGAAATATCGCTCATCAATGGAGACAGCCTCTTAGTGCCATAAGTACGAGTGCGAGTAGTATTATTGTGCAAAATCAATTAGGTATTTTAGATCCAAAAGAACTTGATCCTGCTTTAGAAAAAATTATCGAAAAAACACAATTTTTATCCCAAACTATTGAGGATTTTAGAAATTTTATAGAGGGGAAAAAAGAAAAAGTAGAATTTGTAATCTCTTCTGCTATCGATAATGCACTAAGTGTGGTTGATTCAAGTATTTCTAATCATTATATTTCTATAAAAAAAGAATATCAAGATATGATATTTATCACAAACTATAAAAATGAATTTATTCAAGGGATGCTTAATATCATCAATAATGCAAAAGATGCCCTTGATGAAAGAAATGAAAAAGACGAAAGACTTATTTTTATAACCGTAAAAAGAGTGAAAAATACTGCTATGATTATTTTTCAAGATAATGCTGGTGGGATTCCTGACGATATCATACTTAAAATATTTGAACCATATTTCACAACGAAACACCAATCACAAGGAACTGGACTTGGACTTTATATGACTTATAAAATAATACATGACAGTATGCAAGGCTCTTTAAAAGTTGAAAATAAAGAGTTTTCTTATAAAAATAAATCATACTTTGGTGCAAGATTTATAATAACACTCCCAATAAATGAAACGAAAGAGGATAACAATGTTTAATAAAGATTTTTTACAAACACTTACTGTACTGTATGTTGAAGATGATGATGCGATACGAAATTCTCTTGGTACTATTCTTAAAAAGGTATTTAAAGAAGTAATTACTTGCGTTGATGGGAAAGATGGCATCTCAAACTATGAACTCTACACAAGAGATATGGATGTTGTTTTTGATGCCATCATAACTGATATCAATATGCCAAATATCAATGGCTTGGAGATGGTAAAAAAGATTCGGGAATATGATACAGAGATTCCTGTCGTTATGACAACAGCACATGGGGAATCGAACTATCTTATGGAAGCGATTAAACTTGGAGTTTCAGGATATACACTCAAACCAATTGATACAAAAGAACTCCTTATGACTGTTCAAAAATTTTGCGAAATCAAAAGAAATCAAAGAATTATTGCAGAAAAAGAGGCAGAACTTTCTGAATATATGGAGTTTATCAACAGCATAGCAACTATTGTCAAAGTGGATAAAAAAGATTTAATTACCGAAGCAAATCTACTCTTTTGTGGGATTAACGAAGCCGATGAAGAAGATTTGCTTCATACAAATATGATACAACTTATCCACCCTGATTCAATTCCATCGGCATACAAAGAGATGAAAGAATTTATAAAAAATGGGCAAACTTGGAAAGGGAAACTCAAATTTATCTCTAAAAATAAAGAGATATTTTTTCTTCGCTCAACAAGTATTCCAACTAAAAATCATGATACCGACCAAGTAACTGGCTACATCTCTATAGGGTTTTTAGCTGATGACGAAGAGCAAGAAAAACATGAAACAATGTCAAAAGCAAAACAAAATATTATGGAGGAGAGATATAAAATTCTTGAACTCAATAAAAAAGTAAAAACACTACGAACTGCATCAAATAATTTTGAAGCAAATAGTGGGGAACCATCATCAACATTTGTCAAAGAAGCTCTAGAAAATGAGAGAAAAAAAACAACCGATCAACTCAAACAAATTCAACACTATGAATACCAAATAAGTTTGCTCAAAGATAAATTAATTAGTATTGCTGATAATGAAAAATTAAAAAGAACTGATTCGCTGAAAAGAGTAAATGAACTCTCGCGAGAGAATGCTATTTTAAGGGATAGACTTATCACACTTCAAAATGAAGTTATTGCATTGCAACAAAAAGATATTCCTAAATATGTGGAATAAATTTATTTTTAGTTAATGAAGTAATATTTGGAAGCTCTTCTTTCTATTTTAGTCATCTACTCCTTTATTGTCCTTGGATTTGGTGCAAAAAAAGTATTTAAAGAGGAGATAGATGAAAAATCATTTATCCTCCTTTCTATCTATTTTGTACAACCCATCCTCACTTTTTGGGGACTTACAAGGACTAAAATAGATTTCAATCTTTTATTTACCCCTTTTGTCTATTTTATTGTGGTTACCTCTACTTTATTATTTTTGATTTTTTTAGCTCCAATCCTTTTTAAAAATACAAAAGATAGGTCAATTTTTGCAAGCACTGGACTTATAGGAAATACAGGTAATCTAGCAATCCCTCTTGGAATAGCGCTTTTTGGAATGGCAAGTGTCCCTTACACAAGTATCATCAATATTGCTAATATTTTTTTCATCTACACTGTAGGTATCTATCTCCTTGCGAGGGAAAAATATACACTCAAACAATCACTCTTTTCGATGGTAAAAATTCCTATTTTATGGTTTGCCCTTTTTGCCTTGCTCTTTAATTATTTTGATTTGACGATTCATCCACAGGTGGATAAAGCTTTGGAGATGGGTTCCTACACCGCTATAGTGTTGCAACTTATGATATTTGGAATCTATTTGGCAAAAGTTGGGTTTAGAATCCAAAATCTCAAACTTACTTTTTTTACCACTTTGGTAAAGATTTTGCTTCTTCCTGCAGTTGGGATAGTTGTGGCTCTTGCGTTTGAGCTTGAACCTTTTATCGCTGGAATTTTAATCATCTCTTTAGCGACACCTTTGGCGGTTAATAATGTAAATCTTGCTGCCTTGTACGATTGTAAACCTCTTGATGTGACAAGTGTTGTATTGTTTTCAACACTCACTTTTTTACTCTGTTTTTACTTTTTACTTCAAGTTATTCATCACTTTTTTGGAGTTCTTTAATGTGTGGAATTATTGGGGCAAATTTCAAACCTGAGACTGATTTTTTAGAACTAACGGGGCTTTTATCCAATAGAGGTCCTGATAATATTGCTACAAAACAAATAGGAGAAAACTACTTTGGACATACAAGGCTTTCTATCATCGACCTTGATAATGAGGCAAATCAACCTCTTTTATTTGATAATATTTTAATAGTTTTTAATGGGGAGATTTATAACTTTGAAGAGCTAAAAAAAAGTGAAAATCTAAGTTGCATTACCAAAAGTGATACGGAAGTGATTGTGCGACTTTACCAAAAATACGATACAGAATTTTTAAAACTCCTCAATGGTGCTTTTAGTTTTTGTATCTATGATATTGGAAAAGAGCGGTATTTTTGTGCTCGTGATAGATATGGGAAAAAGCCTTTTTATTACTATCTTCAAGATGGAAAATTTATCTTTTCTAGCCTCATAAAGCCTATCATCCAAGCTATTGGTTTTACCCCACGGATGAATCGTATAGCTCTTAGTCAGTATCTCCAATACTTCACACCACTTACCCCAAATACTTTTTATGAGGGGATTTTGAAGCTTCCAAAAGCAAGTTATCTTCTGTTTGAAAATGGGAATCTTAGCATCAAAAAATACTACAAGCTCAAAACCTATAAAAGAATCCACGACGAACCAACCGCACTTAGTACAATAGAAAATACCCTTTTAAAAAGTGTAGAGGAGAGACTTCATAGCGATGTGGAGATTGGTTCACTTCTTAGTGGTGGGATTGATAGTAGTTTGATTAGTACGATGCATGCAAACATCACAGGGAAAACTATCAAAACTTTTAGTATCGGGTATGAGGGGTATGAAAAGTATTGCGAACTACCATACGCACTAAAAGTCGCACAAAATATCAAAAGTGACCATACTGCAGTGAAATTTACCAAAAAAGATTTTCTTGATAATTTTGAGGAAGTGATAGATGCTCTTGAAGAACCCCATAGCGACCACGCCTCCTCACCACTTTTTCAACTTTCTCGTATCATCAGCCAAAGTGGGATAAAAACAGTTTTTAGTGGAGAGGGGAGCGATGAGCTTTTTTTAGGATACAACAATTATCAAAAATTTTATGATTATTATGAATTTAAAAAAACTCTATCAGCTGAACAAAAAAAGTTTCTAAAACTCAATCTTGGAACTGCTAGTTCAAATACAAAAGAGATAGAATATCTTCAAAGAATTTTCAATGATGAGACTTTATACAATAGTTTTGGGGAGATTTTTACCAAACAGCAAAAAGCTAAACTGTTCAAAAAACAACCCTTATTTAGTGAACCAGTAGAAAAACTTGACCCGATTGATTGGATGAGTAGTATCGATATGGAAATTTGGCTTGGGGAGAGTTTGCTTTCAAAAGTGGATAAAATCACTATGGCAAATGGTGTCGAAGCAAGAAATCCATTTTTGGATTTTAGGCTTGTTGATACTGCTTTTAGTATCGATAGTAAACTCAAGCTTGGGGATACAAACAAATATCTCCTCAAAAAAATAGCCTACAAATACCTTCCAAAAGAGATAGTGGAAAGACGAAAAAAAGGGTTTAATAGCCCTTATAATGAGTGGCTGATAGAAGAGTTTGGAGATAAAATCTTAGAAGATATTTTAGAAGCAAATAGCCATCACGGACTTTTTAATACAGCTTACATAGAAGAGTTATTTGCAAATGCCAAAAACAACAAACTCAAACAACACACCTATGCCCTCTATGTTTTTAGCCTTTGGTATAAAAAGACTTATTTATAAATCTTCACTCTCCAAAAAAATAAAAATATCCCCCTAGCAAAAAAAGGTATCTACCAAACTTTGCTAGGAAAACAAGCAAGAGAAACTTTTTGATATCGTATTTTAAAACTCCAGCTACAAAAGTTATCGGGTCTCCGATAATCGGAACCCATGAAAAAAGCAAACTAACCCCTCCATATTTACTAAAAAAATTACTTGCTTTCTCTAATCGCTCCTTTTTTATCAACCCTTTTTGGAGTATCAGTTCCTCCCCTTTGAAACCAAACCAATAGTTCAAAACACCCCCAAGGGTATTTCCAAAAGTTGCGACCAAAAGGAGAAATATTGGGGAAAACCCAAGAGATACATCGTATAAAAAAAGTGCCTCACTTCCCAAAGGAAACAAAGTTGCTGAGATAAATGCTGAAAAAAAAAGTGCTAAATATTCGATAAGATCACCTTGTATGATTTTTTAAATTTTAAAGTAAGCTGAGATTTCTATTGTTTTTCAATATCTCTATTAAGATATTTGTATCAAGGATTATCTTATCCAAGCTTTTTCTCTTAATGTTTCTTGATTGATATTTCTATCTTGCCACATTCCTGAAAATTCTTTAAATTTATCTTTTGAAGATTGATGCTCTATTTTTTCATCATCAGTAGATTGTTTAATATCTACATAATCCAATGTTTTAATAAAATTTAAAAAACTATCTTTCATTGATTCATTTTTTATATCTAATGTAATTAACATAATCTATCCTTTTTTTGTAACCCCCAAGTAAACCCCATCCCAAAACTCTAAAATTTTGAGATATTTTCGATTCTTCAAACCAATATTAAACATCTATAAATAAGCTATTTTAGTCTCTTTTTTATACAAATCTTTACATAAAAAGCTGCTAAAATATCT
>CAMCYD010000093.1 GCA_945883785.1 Helicobacter pylori PMSS1 | reverse complement strand
TCCAGCATTACTTAAAGGATTAGAAAGTTATTTTGCGACTGTAGATTTGCTAGAACGATTTAGTGTTGAGGAGATATTTAAAATGAGAGATGAAATAAATGAGATTATTGGGTTTGGATTGAAGAGTTGAAGTTGTGTAGAGAGGTATGCTTATATCTCTATAGGGAAAGAGCAACACAATCTTCCGAGCCACTTGCAAATTCAAAGATTTTGAGTATGAATAGTAGCAATTATTAGATTTTCACTTTAAAAATCACTATTTACTCCCTGTAAATGGTTATTTTAAAGCGAAAAGATGATGATTGAAGCTGTTTATAATCATTTGTTTGAATTTGCAAGTGGCTCAATAGTTTATTGTAATTTGTATATAGCTTACAAAATCCTTATTTACGGGGTATTTGTAGCTATTTATAGTAGGTTGTATTATGATTAAATTGTTATCTCTTTTATATCAGCTATATTTCTAAAAGCTTTATAAACAAGCCCTATAAGATTTCGTCGATTTTGTTTAATAGCCTCATCTTCATGATTGACAAATACATTTGTAAAAAACTTATCAAGATTTGATTTTAGACTAAATAATGCTTCAAGCTCCTCATCGCAAGTTGGATAGTTTTTAGAAACAATCACATTATAAGCTTCATACAATTCACTCTCTTCACTATCTTCAAACAATTCACTATCAACTTTCACATCATCAATATTGAGATCTTTAATAATATTTGCAACCCTTTTAAAAGTAGAGCTAAACTCACCAAAATCACTACTATTTACAATAGGATTGAGTGCATAGATTTTTTGAGAGATTTTTAAGATATCCCCTTCCCCACTTGCTAAGACAGCTTTTACTACACTTGGATTGATATCACTAAAGATTTTAAATAGTCTATCATTGAAAAACTCTATCACTTTTTTACTGTCAAGATTTGGATATTTTGATTCTAAATCAGCAATCATTTTGTATATGCCTAAATTGTAGTTATTTGCTATACAAATTCTCACGATTCCAGCTGCTGCTCTTCTCAATGCAAATGGGTCACGACTTCCAGTAGGTACCATTCCTACGCTAAATAATGCTAAAAGATTGTCGATTTTATTTGATAATGCAACAATGCTACTAAATAAACTAGATGGGATTTCACTCTCTTCTCCTATTGGTAGATATTGCTCTTTAAGTGCTATACAAAGTTTCTCGTCTTCACCAGCTAATGAAGCATAGTAATATCCCATAAGCCCTTGTAATTCTGTAAATTCATACACCATATCTGTTGTTAAATCTGCTTTGCTTATCATAATAGCTTTTGCTAAAAGTTCTTTTTGTTCAAGTCCTAAAGTATCAGCTAAATATTCCCCTATGACAGCTTCCCTCTCACACTTATTGTATAAACTTCCAAGCCCTTCGACAAAAGTGATATTTTTGAGTCTTGCATTTGATAGTCCATTTTTAATATCATTTTTCCAAAAAAACATCGCATCACTGAGTCGTGGTCTTAAAACTTTTTCATTTCCACTAATAATATGGCTAAAATCCTCCGTATAGGCATTGGACACAACGATAAAATTATTTGTGAGTTTCCCATCTTTGTACACTCCAAAATATCTTTGATTTGCTTTCATCGAATTGATGATAACTTCATCAGGAAGTGCTAAAAATTCCTCATCAAAAGGTCCAATAAGGGCAGTTGGATACTCAGTAATCGCAACAACCTCCTCTAATAATTCTAAATCTATCTCCACTTTAACATTGTGCTTCGTTTCAAGATGTGCAATTTGTTCAAGTATCGTTTTTTTTCTTTGTTCTGGAAAAAGGATAATCCCATTTTGTACCAATCCATCAAAATATTCACTTGCATTGTTAAAATCTAACTTATCATAACTCACCATTCTATGGATAAAAGTTGTTTTAGCTGAACTTACCCCATACAGTGTCGCATCAATGAGTTCTTCCCCTAAAAGTACAGTAACCCCTCTTATTGGTCGGATGAAACTCTCACTTAAACTTCCCCATCTCATCGATTTTCCAAAATCAAGTTTTTTGATAAAGTTATTGACCATCTCATCTAATAAATCTTTTGAGTGTTTCCCTTTTTGCTCTTTTGCAAAATACAACACTTCATCTTTTCCATTGTGTTTAGAGGTGATTTGTGAGATATCAACACCACATTTTTTAGCAAATCCCATAGCAGCACCTGTTGGCTCACCATTTTTATAAGCAATAGATAGTGGTGCTCCAAACATCTCAACCACACTATCATCCCCAACAACTTTAAATTCTCTGTGCCAAAAAGTAAGTCGTCGTGGCGTGTAGTAAAATTCAAATTCACACAATAGATTGTTCTCTTCCAAAATCTCAGCCCATTTTTTTTCAATATTTGGTAACTCACGCAAAAAAGGGATCGCTGGTAATTCTTCTGTCGCTATCTCTATAAGTAATGGTTGTATCATATTATTCTTTCTCTTTCATTATTTCATTTTTTTTGTTTACCATATTTACTGATTGACTATCTTTTGATGGATTCTTTGTTTCTTCTATTTTTGCCAATCTTGCTTTTTCTCTCTCTAATGCTAGTTCTTTTCTTGCGGTATTTTTTTCGACCATTTGTCTATTAAATCCAGCAATAACTATAAATAAAACTATAATAAAAAGTATTAAAGCTATTGTATCTACTACTTCACCCATGAAAGTCCTTCTAAAATTTTTTTGTACACTACACCGTCTATTCCATCTTTAGCTACAGTTTCAATCATCTCTTCACTTTCTATGATGCTTAAAATTTTGCTATCAAACATATAATTTTCAGCAATCATTTGGATAGCTTTTGATTTATCTTGATTTGTTATCAAATACTTAGCTCCTAGATTATTTGCAAAAATAGCTTCCAATACTGAACTTACAATAACAGCATACGGTATACTATTTTTGAAACAATATTCCATCAAATCCAAACCATACACAAACAATAAAGTTGTATTTGAAGGGGTACTTGCAATATCTTTTATCTCAGAAATACCATAAAATTTATCATGACCAATATATCTATGTCCCACAATAATCATCGCTTGTTCCTTATCCTTTTAAACATTTTTCTGAACAGAAATATTTGCCATTGCTCAAAATTGCTTCATCTTTTGAAATATAAGTTCCACAAGTAGGGCACGCCATCATCACATCTTCAATCTGATCATTTTCTTTGGTTTTGTCCCTCTTTTTATTGAAAAAAAACTTATATACCAAATATATCACAACTACAAAAATTAAAACTTTTATCATCTTTTACCCTTTTATGTATAGATAATTTCTATACTCACCAACTGAAATAATTTCATAATTTTGTGGTTTATTTGCTTCAATTTCATCTTCACAAATACTTCCTTTATAAAACAAATACGCTGTATTTTCATTTGAAATATTTTTTGTAATGTCAAGCAAAAGCTCTGTGTTTGAAACTGCCCTTGAAGTAATAAGGGAAAATGTCAACCCTTGAACATCTTCAACTCTTTTTTGGATAACTTGAACATTTTTGAGTCCCAAAATATTTTTTGCAAAATTTAAAAATGATGCTCTTTTTGCTCTAGATTCTATCAAGACACATGGGACATTTGGTCTTGCTATTGCCAAAATAAGCCCAGGATATCCAGCACCTGTCCCCACATCCGCAAACGAATCAAATGAAGTTAAAAATTTCAGAGGATAAATACTATCAATAATATTTATTTCTATCTCATGGTCATTCAAACCAGCAGGTGAAGTGAGATTGTGCACCCTTCCCCACTCTTTTAGAAGTGATTTAAACTTCTCGCATCGTTCATAAAATAACCCATCAAATGATAAATCTATATCTTCTAGTTGTTTTTGTAAAGCTTCATTTTTCATTTAAATCAAATGCCCCATTTCCTCTTTTTTAACTGTCATATAATCTTTATTTTCTTTTGTTTGTCCAACTACAATAGGAATTCTCTGTACTATTTCCACTTTCATTTTGTCCAATTTATCTGGATTGTTTGTGATTAAATTTATTTTTTTTATCCCATAGTGTTTGAAAATAAAATCAACTATCTCATAGGTTCGAGCATCACTTGCAAAACCCAATTGGTGGTTTGCCTCGACTGTATTAAAACCTTTGTCTTGAAGATTATAGGCATTTACCTTATTCAAAAGCCCTATATTTCGACCTTCTTGACGAAGATACATTACCATTCCACTATTTGTATGTATATAATCCAATGCGTAGTTGAGCTGTGCTTGACAATCGCATTTTATACTTCCAATAGCATCTCCAGTAAGACATTCTGAGTGGATTCTTACATTCACTACCTCTCCAAAATCTTTCGTCATCACTACGAGATGTTCTTTAATCCCCTCCTTGAAAGATTGAATTAAAAAATTTCCGTGTTTTGTTGGAAGATTTGCTATATTTGATATCTCTATATTCATAATTATAAATTGACCTTTTTCTTTTTAAGAGGAGCGATTGTATCTAACTTTTACTTTGGGAAATATCTAATGGAATAACTATCTTAAAATTTGCCCCTTCGTATGTTTTTTCCAAATAATCAAAAGCTTTAGTGGCAGCTTTTATCTCTCCACCCATATGATCAACAACCATTTGATGTGTCATATACAATCCTAAACCTGTCCCTTGTGATTGATGTTTTGTTGTAAAATACGGTTCAAATATTTTAGTAATGACATTCTTTGGAATCCCTCCTGCACTATCTTGAATTTCAATAATACCAAACTGTTTCGTTTTATCCAAATATGCATATATGACTACTATTCTATCAATTATCGCGATATTTCTTTCGACTAAAACATCTTTGGCATTATTGAAAATATTTAAAACAACTTGCATTAATTCATTCTCAAATCCTACCATATCAATATTTTCTTCCAAATCTTGTACGATAGTGATTTTATTATATTTTATATTTCCATCGATAAGTTTCAAAACTTTTACTACAACATCATGTAATTTAAATTTTATAGTTTTTTTGTTATCTTTTAAAAAATCTTGAAAATCATTAATCGTATTGGATAAAAATTCTGCACTTTCAATAATAGCATTAAGTTGTTCATGAGCGTCTTCTTCATCCGCTATACCCAACTCATGGCTTATCAGAATTGAACTTGCAGATATTGTAATAGCACTCAAAGGCTGTCTCCATTGATGGGCTATATTTTCCATCATTTCACCCATTGAAGCCATTTTTGACTGCTGGTGAATTATATCTTCATGTCTTTTTATTTCGGACAAATCTAAAATAGCAATTATTTTAAGATTTCTATGTTCTAGCTGAATATTTCTTTCTTTGATTTGAACTGGAAAAACCATATCATCATTTTTAACCATATCAATTTCAAATTCATAATCTACATCATTTTTAAACAGTTCCCCTTTATCATAAGCTGATAAAGTTTTTGGAAAATACTCAAGTATATTGGTTCCCAGCATCGCTTCTTTAGAATCATACTCAAACATTTTGATAGCCTCATCATTTGCATCCACACAAATATTATTTTCAAACATCAAAAGAGCTTCCATAGTAGCATTTGAAAGAGCTTTAAAACTATTTAGTGCATTTTCAATTTCCTTTTTTTGCAATTCTATTTCTCTTTTTTGCTTGACATTATCTATCCACAAATCTATTTTGAGAGTAAAGTCTAAGTTGCTAATGGGTGGTTTTATAAAATCCGAAAGACCATTCGCTATATTTTCTTGCAAAACAAAAGGATTGCATTTTTTTGAGATAGACACGATTGGTAAGCTTTTTGAAAAAAGTTTTTTAGCTTTTTTTACTATATCCATACTGTCCATATCTGATAAATTTATATCCATAAGGATAAGCGATACATTTTCTAATTTATCAAGTTTTTTCCATGCACTTGCACCATTTGGGCACAAGATTACATCATATCGTCGAAGACGAAGTAATTCTTGTACCAGATCTCTTGTCTCGTTTTTCCCTTTTATAACGAAAATAGTTTCTAAAGAATTGGCAATCAATCTTGTGACAAGAATATCTATATCTTTAATAATAGTAAGTATATTTCCTAATTTTGTATTGTATGAAAGAAGATTGAATTTTGAAAACTCTTCCATTTTGGAAAAATTGTGATCAGATGTCAAAAAAATAATACCACAATCTGTCAAATTTTGAACATCCATTATCACATTCTTTTCAAACTCACCAGACTGTGTTCCATTAATAATAACCAAATCAATAATTTCTTGTCGCAAAATATCATATGAGCTTTCTAAAGTTTCAGCTATAAAACATTTATAACCAATATCAGTAAGATTTGAAACAATTAAATTTGATTTATTTTTTGTTAATTCTATTATTAATATATGAAAATTTTGTTTATTTATCATGAGTTTAATTTTTCTCCTTTAAGTAGATTTTCTATAGTTTGCGCAGTTTTTGAAAACAAAATCAAATCCTCTGCAGATTTTATGTTTTCATCCAGAACTGTAAGAGATTTTTTGAGCACTTCTACTGTACTTAAAGTATCTTCGTATGCTCTATGGTGATTTTCTATCTCTATATTTAAATTTTCTTTGAGAAATTTTAAACCGTACTTGTGAGAGTTTATCGTTCTCATAGCTAAATCAATTGTGCAGAGTTTTCTATTAAGTAATTGTCCTAAATGGTATTTTTTAAAACTATTACTAATGAAGTTATAATCAAAATCTACACTATGTGCTACAAAAATATCATCTTCCAAAAATAGTTTAAATTCTTCCAAAACTGTTCGTAGATTTGGGGCATTTTCTAACATTTTTGGGGTTATACCTGTTATCTCTTGTACTTTTTGTGGTATCTCTTTGCAGTAAACCAAAGATTGATATTCTTCTATAATTATCCCATTTTTCAATCGTATGGCAGCAAGTTCTATAACTTGTCCAGCTTTTGGATTTCCAGCACTCGTCTCGATATCTACAACACAAAAGACTTGATCTTGAATACAATTTTCTACTGTTTTAAGGTGAACAAAATCATCTCTAAAATAAATAGGATATCCGTTTGAAATCAGGAGTTCCGTCTCTAATGCAACAGACTCAAAAAAAGTATTTCCACTTTTAAGGATACTATTAAATTGTACAACACTTAATGGACCTTTTAAGAGTTTATTTGTTAGTCTATCTATGTAGCTCATTCACTACTTTCACGAACTCTAACATTTTATTTTTATCTTTTTTTCCTTTAGTTCTTTCAACGCCACTACTTATATCAACTGAATAAAAGTTATACCCCTTTAATTCTTTAACATTTTCACTATTTAACCCACCAGCAAGGGTAATTTTAGAACAATCCATACCATCAAACCAAGAAAGCTCAAGTCTTGTTCCTTGTCCACCAAATCCCTCTACAAAAGCATCAATCAAACGATATTCCTCTTTGTATTTCATCACATCTTCTTTTGCTTTTGCACGAATTACTTTGACATATCTCACTTCTAAATTATCATACACACTATCATCACCTTTGCTATCAAAACAATTATCATCAATGATTTGAGCCAAATCTATATTTGAAACACGAGATATGTGATTGATATTTTCTATCGTTTCATTTACAAAAAGACCAACTGCTTGAACAAATGGTGGTAGGTTATCTATGATTTTTTTTGAATTTTGCGGAGTAATATATCGGGGACTTTCTTTATAAAATACAAATCCCAAAGCATCAGCCCCAGCATTGCAAGCATCTATTGCATCTTGTAAATTTGTTATACCACAGATTTTTATTTTCATTAGATTTGTAAACTTTTTATAGCATTTTCATAAGAAGCATTTGTAAATATATAGTTTCCAGCAACAACCACATCAACACCAGCATCTTTAAGTAATTGAATATTTTTATCCCCTACTCCACCATCGACTTCTATTAAACAATTTGGATTTCGTTTATTGATAAGCTCTTTTAGTTTTTTTGCTTTTTCTAGTACACTTCGGATAAATTTTTGTCCACCAAATCCAGGATTGACCGACATTAAAAGTACCATATCGAGGTCTTCCAAAAGATATTCGATAGCTTCTGGTGGAGTATGAGGATTGAGAACAATCGCAGGGCTTATTCCATAATCTCGTATTTTTTGGATAAGTCTATGGGGATGTTTCTCCTCTTCGATATGAAATGAGATATATTTTGGTTTTAAAGGAGCAAAAAGTTCAACAAAAAAAGTATTGTTTTGCACCATAAGATGGATATCAAGGGGTTTTGTGGCTATTTTTGCAACGCTACTTACAACAACTGGACCAATTGTAAGATTTGGTACAAAATGTCCATCCATCACATCCACATGAACCAAATCACAGCCACCATCGCAAATCGCTTTTATCTCTTCGTTTAATCTTCCAAAATCTGCACTTAAAATTGACGGTGCTACTAACATATCTTATCCCTTTGTATAAAAATATTTATTTTTAATTTTTAGAGCCACTTGCAAATTCAAACAAGTGGCTCTTTAAAGAATATATTTTATCGTTTCAAACTTACATTTATGTCATTTGGTCTAGCGAAATCATTTTTTATGCTACTATGCGAATAAATTTAGGAAATTCAATGTTCACTTTCCCTTTTGCAAATCAAAAAAAATCGAACCTTACAAGAGTCAGTGAATATATTTTTTCGCCCATAGAGTGGCTTGATGAGATTATTCCTCTTTCACAGAAGCTCTATACAAATCCATATTATGATTATCCTTATATTTTTGAAAAAAGTGAGTATGATTTTGATTATCT
Organism: Helicobacter pylori PMSS1; assembly: GCA_945883785.1. Taxonomy (GTDB): domain Bacteria; phylum Campylobacterota; class Campylobacteria; order Campylobacterales; family Arcobacteraceae; genus CAIJNA01. Next base: position 908 of record CAMCYD010000093.1, on the reverse strand, counting down.
TAAAAATTATGTCCACAATCATTTTGAAGACAAAGAAAAAATAGGTGTCATTCAAGGGGAAAAAGGGATTTTTTTACCAAAAACAAATATAGCTATTCGCAACACTTTTAACATTATCTCCCAAGATGATTTTATAAAGGAATATAACAAATTTTTTGAGACGAAAAGAGCTGGAATTGAAAAGTTTTTCAATGTCTCTTTGCTCAAAGCAACATCTCCGCAAATTCTTATTTATAAAGAAGGATGTTACTACAAAAGACATAGCGACAATTGTAGTGAGATTTTTGAGGATGGCAAATTGGTTTTATTTAAACCAGTTGCACCTGCTAGAATCATCACTACCGTACTTTTTATCACTTCACATAAAGAAAATCCACACGATGATTTTGAGTTTAGTGGTGGGGAATTGGAGTTTGATTTTTTGCTGAACTCCGATAACAATATTGTTTCAATCAAGCCACAAGAAGGAGATTTCGTCTCATTTTTCAGTAATCCTTATTATTCACATAGTGTCAAAGAGGTTACGCACGGAACAAGAATTTCGATAGTGCAGTGGCATAATGCGATAGTGCATTAGGTTTTTATGTAAACTGACAAATCAACACTTTTTCCAGTATATATATTTTTCCGCTTCCAAAAAATTAATACCATCTAAAACAAAAAGTAGTATTTCCATTCCAGTCACTGCGAGGAACGAAGCAGTCCAAGAAGCCGACTTTATGGATTGCTTCGTTCCTCGCAATGACCAAATTTAATACATTAGAGCCACTTGCAAATTCAAAGATTTTGAGTATGAATAGTAGCAATTATTAGATTTTCACTTTAAAAATCACTTTTTGCTCCATGCAAATGGTTATTTTTAAAGGGGAAAGATGATGATTGAAACTGTTTATAATCATTTGTTTGAA
>CAMCYD010000092.1 GCA_945883785.1 Helicobacter pylori PMSS1 | reverse complement strand
TATCCAAAAGAGGCTCTTCAACCAATGAGCGAAAATTGTCTCCTAACTTCGCCACTGGAATACACAAATGAACCATATGCTATAGCAAAAATAGCAGGTATTAAAATGTGTGAAAGCTACAATATCCAATATGGTACAAATTTCATATCTGTGATGCCCACAAATTTGTATGGACCAAATGATAACTTTGACCCTGAAAAGTCTCATGTATTGCCAGCTCTTATACGAAAAATATATTTAGGAAAATGTTTAGAAGAAAACAACTGGAATGCAATCAAAGAAGACCTAAATAAAAATCCAATAGAAAACATAGAGGGCTCAGCCTCAGAAGAGAAGATATTAAATATTTTAAACAAATACGGTATTAAAAAACAATTCAACATTCAAAATTCAACATTCAAAATTAGTATAGAAATATGGGGTACAGGAAAACCAAGAAGAGAGTTTTTGTACTCAGAAGATATGGCAGATGCGTGTGTGTTTCTTTTAGAAAATAGAGATTTTAAAGATGTTATAGCAAATGAAGTGAAGCATGCAATCCAGCAGGAAGAAGGACAATCTACTTTTTCTGAAAACTGTAAAACATCATTTGAGGATAATTCAAAATTCAAAATTCAAAATTCAAAATTGAACGAAGTTCGTAATACTCATATCAATATCGGAACAGGCAAAGATATCTCTATCAAAGAACTAGCTGAACTTATCCAATATATCATCGGTTTCAAAGGTGAACTTACTTTCAATACAGATAAACCAGACGGAACTATGGTAAAACTCACAGACCCATCAAAACTTCATAGCTTAGGTTGGAAACACAAAGTTGAGCTACAACAAGGGATAGAAACAATGTACAGTTGGTACAAGGATTCGATGAGATGAATATAAAAGATTGTCTCTCTATAATTCAGAATGGCGAAAGTTTGACTACAGAGTTCAAACAGTCATTTAATAAAGAAGCGATAGAGACAATAAGTGCATTTGCAAATACAAAAGGTGGATATCTACTCATCGGTGTCAAAGATGATGGCACAATAAGTGGAGTAACTATAGGTAATGAATCGATACAAAACTACATCAATCAAATAAAAAACTCTACAGAACCTTCATTGATAGTCGATATCGAAGCTTTCAAAGTGGAGGATAAAACTATTTTATGTATGAAAGCAGATGAGTTTCCTATCAAACCAGTAAGCTTCAAAGGAAAGTATTTCAAACGAGTACAAAATAGCAATCATCAGCTAAATTTAACAGAGATATCAAATATGCACCTCCAATCGCTCCAACTCTCTTGGGATGCATACGAAGCACACGACACAACTGTAGAAAATCTCGATATGGACAAAATAGATAGATTTTTTGCAAAAATCAAGGCAAGTGGCAAGTTTAAACTCTCCGATGATAGGATGCAAAATCTTCTCAAACTAGGTCTCATTAAAAACGACAAACCAACAAATGCAGCAAAATTGCTTTTTGCAAAAGAGCAAACAGTTTATAATATCCACATAGGAAGATTTAAAACACCTAGTATGATTATCGATGATAAGATGCTCAGACTTCCACTCTATGAAGCAGTGGAGGAGACGATGTTCATTATCATCTCGCATATCAAAGTGGCTTTTGAATTCACTGGTGAGATAAGTAGAAATGAGATATTTGAATACCCAAAAAAAGCCTTAAGAGAACTAGTCCTCAATGCCATAATCCACAGAGACTATACAAGTCCGATAGATATACAGATAAAAATATTTGATCAACACATCACTATATTTAACCCTGGAAGACTCTATGGCGATATGACGATAGAGAAGCTAAAAACAGACAACTACCAAGCACAAACAAGAAACAAACTCATAGCAGAAGCCTTTTACCTCACAGATGATACTGAAAAATATGGAAGTGGCTATGCAAGAGTCAGAGATGAGATAGCATCGTATCCAACGATGAGATTAGAGTATGAAGAGATGGGAAATGGATACCTTGTGACTATAGGCTATGAGAAACAAAAAGTATCATCTGATGAAAATGTCGGAGTAAATGAGGGAGTAAATGAGGGAGTAAATGAGGGAGTAAATGAGGGAGTAAAATCTCTTTATGAACTCATAAAATCAAATCCAAACAACCGTTCTACATTTTTTGCAAAAGAGCTTAACACATCGGTGAAAAATATAGAACGATGGCTAAAACAACTCAAAGATGAAAACAAAATAGAGTTCAAAGGCAGCCCGAAAACTGGAGGGTATGTAGTAAAATGTTAAGCTTAAACAAAATTCTAGCATTACTTCAAAACGGGGAAAATCTATTTGTAGAATTTAAAGAGTCAAAAACACAGCTCAATAAAGATGTGTATGAGAGCGTATGTGCATTTTCAAATCGCGCGGGTGGAGATATATTTTTAGGTGTAAATGATAGTGGCAAGATAACAGGTGTCAATGAAGAAGCTATTGATGGCATCAAAAAAGATTTTGTGACAACTATAAATAATCCCCAAAAGTTTAGTCCACCTTTGTATTTAAACATTGAAACTTTTGAGATAGAGAACAAAAAGATTTTACATATTGAAGTTCCCGTGAGTGCTTCAGTTCATACATTAAATGGCAAAATATATGATAGAAACAACGATAGTGACATAAATATCACAGGGCAAAATGCAAACATTGCTAAGCTTTATCTTTTCAAACAAGAGGCTCATACAGAAGATAGAATTTTCCCTTATGCGACAATGGATGACTTTGACCTAGACCTTATAAAACGGATACGAATAGTTGCATCAAATAGACGAGTCGATACTCATCCATGGGAGGGACTTAGCGATTTTGAACTTTTGAAAAGTGCAGGACTTTACAAAGTGGATAAAACTACAAACAAGGAGGGCTTTACACTTGGAGCGATACTCCTTTTTGGTAAAGACGAAACAATAGTCAATGCTCTTCCTCATCACAAAACAGACCTCATACTTCGCAAAGTAAATCTTGATAGATACGATGATAGAGAGATAATTTCAACCAATCTCATAGATAGCTACTACAAAATGATGGCGTTTGCAAAAAAACACCTAAGTGACCCATTTTATCTTGAGGGTGATATGAGAATAAGCCTAAGAGATAAGATTTTTAGAGAAGCCGTAGCAAACTCTCTAATCCATAGGGAATACAGCAGTGCATATGTTGCAAAGATGATTATAGAAAAAAACAAAGTAGTCTTTGAAAATGCCAATATCCCACATACTTATGGAGAGCTAAATCCTTCTAACTTCGCACCATATCCCAAAAATCCAAACATCGCAAAAGTATTTCGAGAGATAGGCTTCGCAGATGAGCTAGGAAGTGGAGTAAAAAATTTGTACAAATACTCAAAAGCTTATGGTGGAAGTGACCCTGTGATAGTAGAGGGAGAAGTTTTTAAAATAGAGGTGCAAACACAGCAAGAAACCGCCCAAGAAACTGCCCAAGAAACTGCCCAAGAAAATACAAAAGATAAAATATTGGAAATCTTACGAAAAAATCCAAAATATACGAAAGCTGATTTGATGCAGATTTTAGGCAAAGCAGATGGAACCATCAAAGAACACCTATCAAATCTAAAAAAAGAGGGTAAGCTGGAAAGAATCGGAAGTACGAAATCAGGGTATTGGGAAGTAAAATAAGATGATATCAAAAATTAAATCCCTCCAAAACCATCAAGGTTTTATGAAGTATTTCAAAAATACCTCATGGCTTTTTGGTGAAAAAATTCTTCGTATGGTAGTCGGGCTTTTTGTTGGTATTTGGGTGGCAAGATATCTTGGTCCTGAGCAGTTTGGGCTATTTTCTTATGCACAAAGTTTTGTGGGACTTTTTCTTTCGTTCCCAATGTCCGAATACGGGAATGCAGATAAATAGATGATAATAAAAGAGAAAAAGGAGATGAAATGCCGACAATTAGTATGTTTTATGGGATAGTTGTATCACTCTATTTTTATTCCTCGTTCCCAAGTTCCAGCTTGGGAATGCAGATAGTAAAAACAATAAAGTCAAATAAGAATAAAAATCATAAAAAGGAACTGGTATGAACGATGATACTAGATGGCTACAAAGATTTAGCAACTACAAAAAAGCACTACGGCAACTTGATGATGCCGTAGAGTTGTCTCAAAAAAGAGAATTGTCACTACTAGAAAAACAAGGACTTATTCAAGCATTTGAATTTACTCATGAACTTGCATGGAATATGCTAAAAGATTATCTTGAATATCAAGGAAATCAAGAGATAAGAGGTTCAAGAGATGCCATTAGGGAGTCTTTCAAAGTTGGCTTGATAGATGATGGTGCGATGTGGATGGAGACGATAAAGGCTCGAAATATTACATCACACGCTTATGATGAAGAGTTAGTTCAGAGTGCATTTGAGACAATTGCAAATCAATACATCGTGCTTTTTGATACTCTTAAAAAAGTTTTCGATACTTTAGAGCAAAAAGAGCAAGAATCATGAAGACAGACCTAAATCAAGCCGTCATAGACAAAATCAAATCATCGCTCAAAAATGAAGAAAATATAAAAAAAATAATCTTATTTGGATCAAGAGCAAAAAACACTTCAAAAAGAGGTTCGGATATAGATTTGGCTATCGTGGGGGAAGGTGTAGATTTTAGGCAGTTGTGCAGAATAGGGGTCATATTAGATGAGCTTGATTTGCCATACAAAGTCGATGTTGTTGATTATAACTCCATAACAAATCAAGAGTTAAAAAGTCATATCAATAGAGTCGGTGTTTCCCTCGTTCCCACTCTCCCGAGTGGGAATGCAGATAAATAAGTAAGCAAAAGACAATAAAGTCATGAGCCACTTGCAAATGTAAATAAAAGAGAAAAGGAGTTAATAGTGCCAAACAAGATGACAATTCAGGCTGATTTTACAGAAGTTGTAGAGCATATCCGTCAAGCAAGACAAAAGGCATATGCTCAAATAAAGCTTCATGAAATAACTGAGATGTTGGAATCACAAAATGATGAAAAAATAGATAGGAGCAAAATAAATGAGTTATAAGATAGCAATAGCAGGGACAGGGTATGTAGGACTTTCAAACGGAATCTTACTTGCACAACACAACGAAGTAGTAGCACTTGATATTATTCCAGAAAAAGTTGAAATGCTTCAAAACAGAATTTCTCCAATAGAAGACAAAGAGATAAGTGAATATCTTAAAAAAGATGGATTAAATTTTAGAGCAACTTTGGATAAAGTCGAAGCTTATACGGGGGCTGATTATGTAATCATCTCAACCCCAACTGATTATGATGAGGCTACAAACTATTTCAATACAAAATCTATAGAGTATGTTATCGCGGATGTCCTTGCTATCAATCCAAACACAACAATGGTGATAAAATCAACTATTCCAGTTGGGTATACAAAGATGATAAATGAAAAATTTAATACTACAAATATTATATTTTCACCAGAATTTTTAAGAGAAGGTAACGCCCTTCATGACAATCTTTACCCGAGTAGAATTATCGTAGGTGAGAAATCTGACAGGGCTATGATATTTGCTAGTTTACTTGAACGAGGTGCACTCAAAAAAGGGATATCTGTCCTTTTTACAGACTCCACTGAGGCTGAAGCTATAAAGCTTTTTTCAAATACATACCTTGCTATGAGAGTTGCATACTTTAATGAACTTGACTCTTACTGTGAAAAACATACCTTAAATACAAAAGATATTATAAGTGGAGTTGGACTAGACCCTAGAATCGGAACTCACTATAACAATCCTAGTTTTGGTTACGGTGGATATTGCTTCCCAAAAGATACAAAACAACTCAAAGCAAACTTCAAAGATGTACCAAATAACCTCATAGGTGCAATAGTTGATTCAAATGAAACAAGAAAAGAGTTTATAACAAATCAAATTCTTGTATCAAATCCAAAAGTTGTTGGGATTTATAGACTGATAATGAAATCAGGAAGCGATAACTTTAGAAGTAGTGCAGTTCAAGGAATCATAGAAAAACTTCAAGCTAAAAATATAGAAGTGGTTATCTATGAACCAGTTTTAGATGAAGATACTTTTGAAGGACTCAAAGTGATAAAAGAGCTTAATGAGTTTAAAACTATAAGTGATGTGATAGTTGCTAATAGAGTTGAAGAGTGTTTATCTGATATTAAAGCTAAAGTTTATACTAGAGATATTTTTGGGAGTGATAAATAATGAAAAAGAAAATACTAGTAACAGGTGGAGCAGGATTTGTAGGGAGTCATTTGTGCGAGCGACTTTCAAAAAATCCAAACTATGAGGTATATAGCTTAGATAACTATTTTACAGGTAGCGTTGATAATCATGTTCCTAATGTAACATATATTAGTTGATGTGCAAGTTCAAGTCTTGCGGTTAGTAGATGAAAATCCAAAAGAAGCGAAGTAAGGAGGCTGATATGGTAAATGTAAATGTTGAAAACAATTTAGTTTTGACTGATAATCAAAACATTCAAAATAAAATATATACCATAAGAGGTGTGCAAGTGATGTTGGATAAAGATTTGGCACTTTTATATGATGTAAAACCCACAAGACTCCGTGAACAAGTAAGAAGAAATGATAAAAAGTTTCCATGGGATTTTATGTTTGAACTTACAGAAAATGAAGTTGAATTTATGGTGTCGCAAAATGCGATACCTTCAAAACAACACTTAGGCGGTAGCCTTCCACTTGTCTTTACAGAACAAGGAGTGTCAATGCTCGCAACTGTTTTACGAAGCGATATAGCTACAGAAGTTAGTATAAACATTATGAGAGCTTTTGTAAAAATGAGAAAATTTATCTCATCCAATGCAAATATGTTTGGAAGATTTGAGAGGATAGAACAAAGGCTATCTTTACATGATGAAAACTTCAACAAAATTTTTAGTGCCATAGAAGAAAAAGGAACACCACAAAAACAGCATATTTTTTATGATGGACAAATATTTGATGCATATCTTTTCGTAAGTGATATTATCAAAAGTGCCCAAAATTCTATAAAACTCATAGATAACTATGTAGATGAAAGCACTTTAGTATTGTTTACAAAAAGAGATGTGAAAGTAAGTATGAAAATATATACCAAAACAATCACAAAGCAACTCCAACTAGATTTGCAAAAACACAATGCCCAATACCCAAAGATAGAGATAGAAAAGTTTGAACTCTCTCACGATAGATTTCTCATTATCGATGATAAAGATGTGTATCATTTTGGAGCAAGTTTGAAAGATCTTGGTAAGAAATGGTTCGCAGTATCTAAGATGGATATAGAGATATTAAATATTATGGAGAAATTAAAATAGATGAAAAAGAAAATACTAGTAACAGGTGGAGCAGGATTTGTGGGCTCTCATCTATGTGAAAGACTTTCCCAAAATCAAAACTATGAGGTGTATAGCTTAGATAACTATTTTACAGGTAGCGTTGATAATCATGTTTCTAATGTAACTTATATCAAGGGGGATACCTTTGACATAGCAACTCTTATAACTTTTACTCCTGATATGGTGTATCACTTAGGTGAATACTCAAGAGTAGAACAAAGTTTTGATGATATAGAAAAAGTATGGAAGTATAATAAAGACGGTATCTTTGCAGTTTTAGAGTTTGTGCGAAAAGCTGGATGTAAAATACTTTATGCTGGAAGTTCTACAAAGTTTGGAGATGGAGGACTTGGAAGAAGTGCTTCTCCTTATGCTTGGACAAAAGCGACCAATACTGAACTAGTGATGAATTATGGTACTTGGTACAATGTCCCATATGCAATCACTTATTTTTATAATGTTTATGGACAAAGAGAGATACAAACAGGTAAATATGCGACTTTAATAGCACTTTTCAAAGAGAAGATGAAAAATGGAGAAAATCTTACAATCGTAAGCCCAGGAACTCAAAAGAGAAACTTTACCCATATCGATGATATTATCGATGGACTTGTATTGGTTGGTGAAAATGGTTATGGAGATGAGTTTGGGATAGGAAGTGATGAGGCTTTTAGTATCCTTGAAGTAGCTCAAATGTATGATGGCACTATCGATATGCTCCCTGAAAGAAGAGGAAATCGTATGACTGCGGAAGTTATCAGTGAAAAAACAAAAGCTTTGGGATGGAGTGCGAAGAGAAAATTGGCAGAGTATATTGAAGAGTGTAGAGAGAATGATTGGAAATAATATGAATAATAAAATTATAGTTCAAGAACAAGAAATAACTATCATCAAAGATGACTATATTGAACTTGTGGATGCTATTGGTACACTTCTTCAAGTCGGACGAAAAAAAGCATACAAAGAAGTAGAAAATATTCTTTTACATACTTACTGGAATATAGGAAGGAGCATCATTGAGTTTGAACAAGAAGGGAGCCAAAGAGCCCAATATGGAAAAAATCTTCTTATCAATCTTTCAAAAGATTTGAAACTAAAATATGGAAAAGGTTTCAGTCGTTCTAATTTGCAAAATATGAGGCTTTTTTATCTTTACTATCCAAATTGCCAAACACTGTCTGGCAATTTGGGTTGGTCTCATTATATAGAGCTATTAACTATCTCTGATGAAGTTGCAAGGTCTTTTTATGAGAAGCAAGCGAGCCTTGAAAACTGGGGAGTAAGGGAATTAAAAAGGCAAAAAGACTCAGCTCTCTTTGAAAGAATAGCACTTAGTAAAGAGAAGCAATCTATATTAGAACTTTCCAAAAATGGACAAATCATAACTATAGCAAACGATGTAGTAAAAGATCCCTATGTTTTTGAGTTTTTGGATATGCCAACTACGAATTATAAAGAAAAAGAGTTGGAAAATGCACTTATAGAAAAGCTTGAACATTTTCTTTTAGAACTTGGAAAAGGGTTTGCTTTCATGGGGCAACAGTATAAGATTACTCTTAACAATACACACTTTTATGTTGATTTGGTTTTTTATCATAGAATATTGAAGTGTTTTGTATTGATTGACCTAAAGACTAGAAAAGTCACTCATCATGATATTGGGCAGATGAATATGTATCTGAATTATTTCAAGACAGAAGAAAATATGCAAGACGATAATGAACCTATAGGGATAGTCTTAGCAGCAGACAAGGATGAGATTATGGTGGAGTATGCAACTGGTTCGATGACAAATCAGCTTTTTGTCTCACGATATCAGCTTTATTTACCAGATATCGATACACTCAAAAGAGAATTAGAGATTTTAATACAAACAAACGAGGAATCAGAATAAATGACACAAGAAAATAATTCAAAATTCAAAATTCAAAATTCAAAATTTGTCCCCCCTCGTCCACTCAATACGGCAGTACTATTTCTAGTATTTAACCGTCTTGACACTACAAAACAAGTGTTTGAAGCTATACGACAAGCTAAACCACCTAGGCTTTATGTAGCAGCTGATGGAGCAAGAGAAATAAAAGAGGGTGAAGCTGGAAAGAATCGGAAGTACGAAATCAGGGTATTGGGAAGTAAAATAAGATGATATCAAAAATTAAATCCCTCCAAAACCATCAAGGTTTTATGAAGTACTTCAAAAATACTTCGTGGCTTTTTGGTGAAAAAATACTTCGTATGTTTGTAGGGCTTTTTGTAGGTATTTGGGTGGCTCGATATCTTGGTCCTGAACAGTTTGGGCTTTTTTCTTATGCTCAAAGTTTTGTAGGACTATTTACTGCGATAGCTACTCTAGGGCTTGATGGTATCGTAGTTCGTGAGCTT